>DATIVP010000086.1:0-2347 GCA_035465755.1 Acidimicrobiales bacterium
CTCGGGCGAGCGGTGCAACCCGCACCCGCACAACTTCACCGACCGGATCATCCGCCCCGGCGACCAGGCCTTCTTCGACATCATCCACTCCTACAACGGCTATCGCACCTGCTACTACCGCACGATGTCGGTGGGCAGCGCGACGCCGGTCCAGCACGAGGCCTACGCGAAGGCGCGCGAGTGGATGGACCGGGCGATTGACCGCGTGCGCCCCGGGGTCGGCACCGACGAGATCGCGCTGGCCTGGCCGGCGGCGACCGAGTTCGGCTTCGCCGACGAGATGGCGGCCTTCGGACTGCAGTTCGGCCACGGGCTGGGACTGGGCCTGCACGAGCGCCCGGTGATCAGCCGGCTCAACAGCCTGAAGGACCCCATCGAGCTGCAGGTCGGCATGGTCTTCGCCCTGGAGACCTACTGCCCGGCGAGCGACGGCGTCTCGGCGGCTCGCATCGAAGAGGAGATCGTCGTGACCGAGAACGGCCCGGCGATCCTCACGAAGTTCCCGGCCCAAGAACTGATGATCGCGAACAAGTACTAGGAGAGACATGACGACCACCGCCCTTGACCTATCCGCGAAGATCGCGCTCTATCGCACGCAGTACGAGCTGCGTCTCTTCGAGCAGCGCGCCTACGACCTGTTCTTGGAGAACCTCGTGAAGGGGACCAGCCACCTGGGTCTGGGCCAGGAGGCCATCGCCGCCGGGTTCGCCGCCGCGATGAAGCCCGGCGACTGGACCTTTGCCACCTATCGCGGCCACAACCACACGCTGGCGCGCGGGGTGCCGATGACCCCGGTGCTCGCCGAGCTGCTCGGGCGCACCAACGGCCTGATGGCCGGCAAGGGCGGCTCGATGCACCTGACCAGCGTGGAGCACGGGATGATGGGCAGCTACGCCATCATCGGGGCGCACCTGCCGATCGCCTGCGGCGCGGCCTGGAGCGCGAAGTACCGCGGCACCGACCAGGTCGCGGTCGCCTTCTTCGGCGACGGCACGACCAACATCGGGGCCTTCCACGAGGCGCTGAACTTCGCAAAGATCTGGGACCTGCCGGTCGTCTTCGTCTGCGAGAACAACCTCTGGATGGAGTACACGCGCACGAGCGAAGTCACGGCCGTTCCCAACCCGGCGGCCGATCGCGCGAGCGCCTACGGGCTCGAGTCGATCATCGTCGACGGCAACGACGCCGACGCGGTCTTCGAGGTGGCGAGCGCCGCGATTGCGCGCGCGCGCGCCGGCGAGGGCCCCAGCATGATCGAGGCCAAGACCTACCGTCACGGCGGGCACAGCCGGGCCGACCCGGGCAAGTACCGCCCGGACGACGAGGTGAAGGAGTGGCTCGCGAAGGACCCGATCCACCTCTATCGCGCGCGACTCGTCGAGCTGGGCGTGGACGTCGCCGAGATCGAGGCGCTCGAGGCCGCGGCGCTCGCCGCCGTGGACCAGGCCACCGAAGAGGCCAAGGCCGGCGCCACGCCGGGAGAAGACCTGTTGATGAAGGACGTCTGGGCGGATGGAGGATCCTCATGGCGCAACTGACCTTTCGAGAGGCGATTGCTCGCGGCATCGCCCAGGAGATGCGACGCGACGAGTCCGTCGTCTTCCTGGGTGAGGACGTGGCCGCCGCCGGCGGCGTGTTCAAGGGCACGGTCGGTCTCCTAGAGGAGTTCGGGCCGCTGCGCGTGCGCGACACGCCGATCAGCGAGCAGGCGATCCTGGGCGCGGCGATGGGCGCGGCGATGACGGGGCTGCGCCCCGTGGCCGAGATCATGTTCGCCGACTTCTTCGCGGTGTGCTGGGACATCGTGGTCAACGAGATCGCGAAGAGCCGCTACATGACCAACGGCCAGATGACCTTCCCCCTCGTCATCCGCTCGGGCAACGGCGGCGGACTGCGCTTTGGCGCCCAGCACTCCCAGGACGTCTCGAACTGGGCGATGATGATCCCCGGCCTGAAGGTCGTGGTGCCCTCGAACGCGCTCGACGTGATCGGTCTGATGGCGGCCTCGATCCGCGACGACGATCCCGTCATCTTCCTCGAGTCCAAGGCCCTCTACGCGTCGAAGATGGAGGTGCCCGACACCGACGTTGTCGACACGCTGGGCAGCGCCAAGGTGCTGCGCAAGGGATCTGACGCGACGATCGTGGCGCTGGGTCTCATGGTGCCGCGCGCCCTCGCCGCGGCCGAGGAGCTGGCGGCCAACGGCATCGACGCGACCGTCGTCGACGTACGCAGCCTGGTGCCCCTCGACACCCAGACGATCCTGCGCGAGGTCGCCGCGACCGGTCGCCTCTTCACGGTTGAGGAGAACCCCCGTCTGTGCGGTTGGGGCGGCGAGCTCTCCTCG
>DATIVP010000087.1:0-2666 GCA_035465755.1 Acidimicrobiales bacterium
GGTCGAGCGCGACCCCCACCAGCTGGTCGAAGGGGTCATCATCGCGGCCTACGCCCTGCAGGTGAGTCGCGCCTTCATCTTCCTGCGCGGCGAGTTCGCCCTGGGACTCGAGCGGCTGACCCAGGCGGTGAACGACGCCTATGAGCACGGCGCGCTGGGTCGCAAGATCTTCGGCTCGGACTTCTCGATCGACATCGTCGTGCACCCGGGCGCGGGCGCCTACATCTGCGGCGAGGAGACGAGCCTCATCGAGGCCCTAGAGGGCAAGCGGGGCTTCCCGCGCATCAAGCCGCCGTTCTTCCCTGCGGTCACCGGGCTCTACGGCGAGCCGACCGTCGTCAACAACGTCGAGACGATGTCGAACCTGCCCTGGATCGTCACCCACGGCGGGGCCGCCTTCGCGGCCCTCGGCGAGGGCCGCTCGACCGGCACGCGCCTCTTCGCCCTCGCCGGCCGCGTGAAGAACCCCGGCGTCTACGAGATCGAGATGGTCAAGAACACCTTTCGCGACATCATCTACGACCCGGCCCTCGGCGGGGGGATCATCGGCGACAAGGCGGTCAAGGCCATCATCCCCGGCGGGGTCTCGGCGCCCTGGTTCGGCCCCGACCAGCTGGACCTGCCCCTCGGCCAGGACGAGGTCGCCGCGCAGGGCTCCATGCTCGGCTCGGGCTCGATCGTCGTGATGGACGAGGACAGCTGCGTGGTGCGCGCGGCCTGGCGCATCACCAAGTTCTTCTCGCGCGAGTCCTGCGGGCAGTGCACGCCCTGTCGCGAGGGCTCGGGCTGGCTCGAGCGCATCCTCTACCGCTTAGAGCACGGGGGAGGTCGCAGCGAGGACATCGACCTGCTGCTCGACCTGTCGGACAACATCGCGCCCGGGCTCACCTGGCCGCCCCAGCAGACGACGATCTGCGTGCTCGGCCCCTCGATCCCCTCGTCGATCCACTCGGCGATCTCACTGTTCCGCGACGACTTCGTCGCCCACGTCGATCACGGGAGCTGCCCGCATGACTGAGACGCCCAGCACCGTCACCATCACTCTGAACGGCCGACCGGTCGTGGCCGCGCCGGGCGAGCTGTTGATCAGCGTCGCCGAGCGCGCCGGCACCTACATCCCGCGCTTTTGCTACCACCCGCGCATGGAGCCGGTCGGGGTGTGTCGCATGTGCCTGGTCGAAGTGGAAGGCCCGCGCGGGGCGACCCTGCAGCCCTCGTGCTACCTGCGCGTCAACGACGGCATGTCCGTCGTCACCGACTCGGAGAAGGTGAAGAAGGCCCAAGACGGCGTCATGGAGTTCCTCCTCGCCAATCACCCCCTCGACTGCCCGGTCTGTGACAAGGGCGGCGAGTGCCCCCTCCAGGACCAGGCGGTCGCCCACGGCTCGGGCGAGACGCGCTTCATCGAGGAGAAGCGCCACTTCGAGAAGCCCGTCGCCATCGGCGAGCTCGTCCTGCTCGATCGCGAGCGCTGCATCCAGTGCTCGCGCTGCACGCGCTTCGCCGCCGAAGTCGCCGGCGAGGCCCAGATCGACTTCGCCGGACGCGGCGACTTGATCGAAGTCGCGACGTCGCCGACCCAGCCCTTCGACTCGGTCTTCTCCGGCAACACGGTCCAGATCTGCCCGGTGGGGGCCCTCACCGCCAAGCCCTATCGCTTCAGCGCCCGCCCCTGGGACCTAGAGCAGGTCGAGAGCACGTGCACGGCCTGCGCGGTGGGATGTCGCATCGCGGTCCAGTCCTCGGGCAACCGCCTCACCCGCGTGCTCGGCCTCGACAGCGAGCCGGTGAACCACGGCTGGCTCTGTGACAAGGGCCGCTTCAGCCTCGACAGCGTCGACGGCAACGAGGGAGCGGTTGACGTCCTCTCGGCCGCGACGCGCATCACGAGCCCGCTCGTGCGCAAGGACGGCCGGCTCGTGGCCACCAGCTGGAACGAGGCGCTCGCCGCGGCCGCGGGCCTGCTCGGACAGGGAGATGACGTCGGGGTGATCGGCGGGGCCGCTCTCACCAACGAGTCGGCCTACGCGTGGGGGCGCTTCGCGCGCGAGGTCCTCGCCACCGAGAACGTGGACGCGAACTACGGCGACGGCCTCGACGCGACGCTGCTCCAGGCCCTGCCCGGCGCGACGATCGACGACGCGGCGCGCGCGCGGGTGATTCTCACGATGACCGGCGACCTGCGCCAGGAGCTGCCCGTCTTGTACCTGCGCCTGCGCGCGGCGGCCCTCAAGTCGAGCGCGCTGATCGAGTTCACCTTCGGCACGAGCGCGCTGCGCAGTGTCGCGCGCGTGGCGCTGCCCGTTCGCCCCGGCGAGGCCCACCTCGTGGCCCGCGCCCTGGCCGGCGAGACGCCCTCGGGCGAGATCGCGGCGAGCCCCGAGGCGATTCGCGAGGCTCGCGAACTGCTCGGCGACGGCGAGGGCGTCGTGATCGTGGCCGGACGGCCCAACCTGGCCGAGGACGCCTCGGTCATCGAGACCGCGCTGCGCACCCTCGCCGAGAGCTTGCCCCGGGCGACGTTCCTGCCCGCGCTGCGCCGCTCCAACGTGCGCGGCGCGCTCGACATGGGCCTCGCCCCGGGGCTGCGCGCCGGCCGGCGCAGCGTGGCCGCACGCGGTCGCGACACCCTGGCCCAGCTCGACGCGATGGCCGCGGGCGAGCAG
>DATIVP010000088.1:0-1897 GCA_035465755.1 Acidimicrobiales bacterium
TCGTCAACGAGTGAGCGAAGACCTTCTTCGACGTCTTCTTTCGCAAACAGCATCACACGCTCGCCAGTTCTGACCGTGCCAGCAGAACACCGTGACGGCGCAGGGCCGCTGGCACCTCAGAGATGTCGGTATAGGGAGACACTTCCCACGCCTCGGCGAGGACTCGTGACGGTTCGCGGACCCAGTCGGGACGCGGGAGCCGGTCCTTGGTGAGTTGGTAGTCGACAATCCCGGCGATGGCCGCGTCGTAGCGTGCGTCACCGGTCAACGCTGGCGCAGCCACGCACAGAGCGACACGAAGTGGCCCGGGTGCCGCGGCGAGTTCGTCACTGAGGCCGATGAGCGCACGAAAAGCCACTCTCTCACTGTGGCGTGGAGACCGCAGTTCCTCATAGATCGCGTCCGCCCAACTGGCGGCCGACGAACTGGTGGTCGGCAGGAGGAACAGCCGGTAGCCGGCGGCACCAATCAGATTGTCCAGTGACGCCACTCGTGTGTCGTGGGCGGATCGCTCAATGTCCGCAAGCGATGGCTGGGTGATACCGGCTCTCGCCGCCAGGGCGCGCTGCGTCAACCCCCTGCCCCTGCGGGCCTCTCGTACCAGCTGCGCTGTCGTCATGGCCAACGTCCAATCACTCTGTTGATATGACTTTTCATATCATATCGCCATTCGTAGCTCGGCCCGTCTTCGTGCGCTCCGAGCCAACGCGTGACAGCCACTCCCTCACAACTCTTGCGACCCGGCCACGGCGGTGCAGACATCCCCGTGGGCCCTATCGTCAAAGAAAAAGGAGACTCCCGTGTGCGGACGCATCGCCCTCTTCACTCCCCCAGCCCGTCTCGCGCGCCTGCTCGAGGCGAGCCTCGCGGCTGGTCTCGAGAGCGTCGAGCCCAGTTGGAACATCGGACCCCTGCGTCATCTCCTCGCCGCCCACGAGTCCGACGCGGGCCGACTCCTCGAGCGCTACCGCTGGGGCCTCGTGCCCAGTTGGGCGAAGGACCCCTCCATCGCGAACCGGCTCTTTAACGCGCGCGCCGAGACCGTCGCCGAGAAGCCCTCCTTTCGCAGCGCCTTCGCCAAGCGGCCCTGCGTGATCCCCGTCGACGGCTTCTACGAGTGGGACCACCGACCCGGGCGCGCCAAGGCCGCCCACTACTTCCACCGCGGCGACGGCGAACCCGTGTTGCTCGCGGGACTCTTCGAGCACTGGCGCGAACCCACGAGCGAGGCGGTGCTCGCCACCTGCACGGTGATCACGACCACACCCAACTCCGACATGGACGAACTGCACGACCGCATGCCCGTCGTGCTCGCCCACCACGACGTCGCCGAGTGGCTGGACGTCGCCAACACCGATCGCGCGCTCCTCCTGCGCCCGGCGCCGACCGGCACGCTCGTGCATCACCCCGTGGGTGCGGCGGTGGGCTCGGTGCGCAACGACGGACCCCAACTCATCGAGCCCACCGGACCGGCGGAGCTGTTCTAACTCGCACGGAGATCGAGAACCATGAAGATGAGCAACGACACCTACTGCGTGACCTTCACCGGCCCGCACACCCAAGAGCGCTACTACCGCGACGCGCGCGGCTGGCTCAAGGTCTCCAGCCGGGGGCGTGTCTTTCGCATGACGGCCGAACAGGTGCTCAACCACCTGCTACCGGCGCTCTCGCTCGATCGTCGCGGTCTCACGGTGCGCGTCGAGCACTTCGCGACCCCCTACTGGCAGAGCCCCGCGGCGCGGGCCGATTCGAAATCGTCCCCGGACGCCGAAAACCCCGAGTGACCAGTGAGCCGAAACTCCCCAGCCCCTCGGGGTTCCCGAAGGCACGTCGCCCGCTGGCCCGTGTCGGACAGGCCACCGTTTGACGGCGGGTACTTCACGTCATTCGTCGTGCG
>DATIVP010000089.1:0-7531 GCA_035465755.1 Acidimicrobiales bacterium
CTCTACCACGACGACGTCATGGACGAGGCCGAGGTGCGCCGCAACGTCGACAGCGTGAACGCCCGCTACGGCAACCTGATCGCCATCGTGGCCGGGGACTACCTCATGGCGCGCTCGGCCGGGATCGCCGCCGACCTGGGCACCGACGTCGCCGGGTTGATGGCCCGCACCCTGGCCTGGCTGACCCGCGGCCAGGTGAGCGAGGTCCGCACCGCCTTCTCCGTCGAGCGCACCGAGGATGACTACTACGAAGCCATCGGCGGCAAGACCGCCTCTCTCATGTCGGCGAGCTGTCGCGTGGGCGGCCTGACCGCCCACCTGCCGGGCGAGCAGGTCGAAGCCCTCGCCGAGTTCGGCCGGTGCTTCGGGATGATCTACCAGCTGCGCGACGACGTCCTCGACGTCACCGCGACCGAGAACCAGCTGGGCAAGCCCGCCGGACAGGACCTCGCCGAGGGCATCTACAACCTGCCGACGCTCTTCGCCCTGCGCGACGCCACCGTCGGCGACGAATTGCGCTCGCTGCTTGGCGCGGTGCTCAACGACGCCGACCGCGAGCGGGCCCGCAAGCTCGTCGTGGCCACCGACGGCGTGGCCCAGACGATCCGCGCCGCCCAGCGCTTCCTCGACGAGGCCGACGCGGCGCTCGCCGTGCTGCCCGAGCCCGCGCTGCGCGAGGGCTTCTCCTCGCTGATCCGTTCGCTCGTCGAGGACCTGCCGGGCAACTAGTCCTCGCGCACCGGCTTAAGAGTCGGGAACGCGATCACCTCGCGAATGTTGGTCGCGTCGGCCACCACCATCGCGAGTCGGTCGATGCCCACGCCCAGCCCCGCGGTGGGCGGCAGCCCCCACTCGAGCGCCTTGATGTAGTCCTCGTCGATGCGCATCGCTTCGTCATCGCCGGCCGCCGCCAGGCGGGCCTGCTCCTCGAAGCGCGCGCGCTGGTCTGCGGGGTCGGTGAGCTCGGAGAACCCGTTGGAGAGCTCGCGCCCCACGAGGAAGGACTCGAAGCGCTCGGTCAGCTCGTGGTCCTCGGGGTGGCGGCGCGCGAGCGGCGACACCTCGACCGGGTACTGCGTGACGAAGGTCGGCTGCCAGAGGTCGGCCTCGCAGGCGGCCTCGAAGAGCTCGGCCAGGCAGCGTCCCGCGCCCCACGAGGGGTGCACCTCGACGTCGCGCGCGACCAGCAGCGCCGCCAGGTGCTCGCGGCCCGTGTGCACGCTCAGCTCCTCACCCACCGCCTCGCTCACCAGGTCGGCCATCGTGGCCCGGCGCCAGGGCGTGGCGAAGTCGAGGTCGCGGCCCTGGTACGAGAGCGACGTCGTGCCGAGCACGTCGACGACCGCGCCGGCCACCAGCTCCTCGGTGAAGGCCATCATGTCCTCGTAGTTCCAGTAGGCCGCGTAGAGCTCGAGCATGGTGAACTCGGGGTTGTGACGCGGCGAGACGCCCTCGTTGCGAAAGACGCGACCGAGCTCGAAGACGCGCTCGAAGCCCCCGACGACGAGTCGCTTGAGCCAGAGCTCGGGCGCGATGCGCAAGAAGAACTCGCTGCCCAGGGCCTGGTGAAAGGTGACGAACGGCCGTGCCGCCGCGCCGGTGGGAATCGCGTTGAGGATCGGCGTCTCCACCTCCATGAAGCCGGCCGCCCAGCAGCGCTCGCGCAACGCGCGCACCAGCGCGCTGCGTCGGGCGAGCGACGCGCGCGTGTCCTCGTTCGCCCACAGGTCGGCCTCGCGGTGGCGATAGCGCAGGTCGTAGTCGGCGATGCCCGCCCACTTGTCGCCGAAGTTGCGCTGGGCCGCGGCCAGCACCTCGAAGGAGGCGACCTTGACCGAGAGCTCGCCGCGCTTGGTGCGCACGACCTCGCCGTGCACGCCGACCCAGTCGCCGAGGTGCAGCTTCGTGAACCCTTCGAAGTCCTTCGTGACCGCTTCCAGGGCGAAGAGCTGGATCTCGCCGGTGGAGTCACGCATCGTGGCGAAGGCCAGTCGGCCCTGGCTGCGCAGCAGCATCACCCGTCCGGCGACCGCGACCGCGACGCCGGACTCCTCACCGGGGGCGAGGAAGCCGTAGGTGTCGGCGAGGGCCGCGCAGTACGCCGTGTGGGCGAAGGTGTAGGGCGTGGTCATGCGGCTCCCGAATGATTGCGTCCATGAATGATACGTAAACCGTGGAGGGTGAGCCACGGTTCGACGTGCTCGACGCTGGTGGTGTGCGGGGCGATGAGCCCGGCGAGGCCCCCGGTGGCGATCACGGTGGCCGGGCCGACCTCGTTGACGATGCGGGCCACGACGCCGTCGACCTGGGCCGCGAAGCCGTAGAGCACGCCCGACTGGATCGATTCGACCGTCGAACGCCCCACCACCGAGCGCGGGCGAACCAGTTCGACCGAGCGCAGCGCCGAGGCCTGGGTGTAGAGGGCCTCGAGCGAGATCGCGACGCCGGGAGCGATCGCGCCGCCCAGGTACTCGCCTCGCTCGCTGATCACGTCGAAGGTCGTCGCGGTGCCGAGGTCGACCACGATGCCCGCGCCCGGGTAGAGGTCGTAGGCGCCCACTGAGTTGGCGATGCGGTCCGCGCCAACCTCGCGCGGGTTGTCGTAGAGGATCGCCATCCCCGACTTGGTGCCCGGGCCGAGCACCGTCACCTCGAGATCGGCGAACCAGCGGTTGGCCATGCGGCGCAGCTGGGTTGTCACGGGCGGCACCGAGGAGGAGATGGCGATCGCCGACACGTCGGCGCGCAGGTCGAGGCCTTCGAGGTCGAGCAGCTGGGTGAGGACCATCGCGTGCTCGTCGGGCGTGCGCTCGGCGACGGTCGAGAGGCGCCAGTGGAACGCCAAGCCCCGTTCGTCGGTCGCGCGCGCGAAGCCCATGGCGTCGGGCGAGTCGGGCGCTTCGGGTCCGAAGAGACCGACCACGGTCTCGGTGTTGCCCACGTCAATGGCTAGCAGCACGATCGCTCCTTCTGATCACGGTGACCGGCCCGTTGTCGAGCAGGCGCACCCCTTCGACGCGCCCGGCGAGCAGCGCCCGCCCGGCGCCGGCGTACTCGTCATCCAGCGGGGCGAGGCTGTCGGGATCGACCACCTCGGCGTAGGCGACGTCGATGCCGGCCTCGATCATGACCGCGCGCATGCGCGCGCGCAGCTCGCTCGCGCTCGCCGCGTCGGCCGCACTCGCGAGGGCGCCCGAGAGGCCGAGGGCGACAGTGCGACCGGCGTCGCTGAGGCGGACGTTGCGACTCGACAGCGCCAGACCCGACGCCTCGCGCACGATGTCGCATCCCACCACCTCGACCTCGAAGGCGAGGTCGCGCACCATCTGGCGCATCGCGACCAGCTGCTGGTAGTCCTTCTCGCCCAGGTAGAGGCGACACGGCCCGGTCACGATGAGGAGCTTGGCCACGACGCTCGCCACCCCGTCGAAGTGGCCCGGCCGATCAGCCCCCTCGAGGACGTCGCCGATCGGCCCGACGTGCACCGTGGTCGGCGTCGCGTCCCCGAGGGGCCACATCTCGGCGAGTGCGGGCTCGACGAGGACGTCGGTGCCGGCGTCGCGCGCGCGTATCGCGTCGGCCTCGGGGGTGTGCGGGTACGCCGCGAGATCGGCCGCGTTGTTGAACTGGCGCGGATTCACGAAGACGGTGGTGAAGACCACGTCGCCGGACATCGCCGCGCGGCGGATCAGCGACTCGTGGCCGGCGTGCAGGGCGCCCATCGTGGGCACCAGGCCAACGGTGCGCCCGCTCGCGCGCACCGAGTCCGCACGCGCGCGCCAGTCGGCGACGCGACTGAGCCGATCCATCAGGCCGACAGTGTGCTGCGTCGTTCAACCAGCTCGAAGGCGGCCGCCGCGAGGGCCACGTAGGCGGCCCGCTCCGCTTCGGGCATCGCCGCCAGGTGCGCGTCGATCGTCTCGACGTCGCCGCGCGAGGCCGGTCCCGTCAGGGCGTGCGCCGGGCCGTCGCTCGCGACGTCGGCCAGGGCCTGACCCGCGAGGGCGAGGAAGTCCTCGAGCTCGAGGCCGGCCTCGTGCGCGAGCCGCTCGACCTGGCCCATCAGGGCCACCAGATGGTTCGCCGCCACCGTGGCCGTCGCGTGATAGAGCGTGCGCCGCGATTCCTCGAGCGTGATGACGCGTCCGTCGAGGGAGCGCACGAGCTCTCCCGCCACGACATCGCCGGCCACGCAGTAGGTCGCGCCGCGCAGTCGCGCCGCGCCGCGCTCGGTCGAGGACAGGGCGGCGAGGGGGTGCAGCGACGCGACGCGGGGGTGACGCCCGAGCACCTCGAGCGTGCGCGAGCCCGCGGTGTGGGCGACGACGCGCGTCGCGTCGGGCGCGAGCGCGTTCGCGACCTCGGCGAGGGCGTCGTCGGGCACGGTGAGCAGCACCACGTCACCGTCGACGCGGTCGAGTTCGTCGTGGTGCAGGAGTGTCACGTCGTGACCGGCCGCTCCCAGGGCGATGGCGAAGGACTGGCCGGCACGGCCCGAACCAACGATGGTGACCTTCATTTCGACTCCGTTCCGGCCCCGAGGGTGCCGTTCGGTTAGCGCAACGACTCGAGTGTACCGATCGGCGCGACCCGCCCGACGCCACGCTCGAGCGAGTCCGCCGTGACCAGTTGCGGCGCCAGTTCGGCCAGCGGCACGAGGACGAAGAGCCGTTCGAACATGCGCGGGTGCGGCACGGTGATCTCGGGGTCGTCGCTCACGAGATCGCCCACGAGCAGCACGTCCACGTCCAGGGTGCGCGGGCCCCAGCGCACGTCGCGCACGCGTGCGCGCGCCGTCTCGGCGCCGCGCGCGCGTTCGAGCAGTTCGCGCGGCGTGGCGTCGGTCTCGAGCTCGATCACCAGGTTCCAGAAGTCGTCCTGGGCGACGCCGCCCACGGGCTCGGTCTCGTAGACGCGCGAGACGCGAACCGCCTCGCCCGCGGCCACGAGCTCGACGCCAGCCGCCAGGTGGGCCGCGCGGTCCCCCACGTTTGAGCCGAGCGAGAGGTAGGCCTTCACGAACGCGTGACGCGACAGCGGACGCCGGCGCTCGCCAGGTCCTCGGGCACCGGTGGGCGCAGCTTGCGCACTGCGACCACCACGGCCTCGATCGCGCCGTCGAGGGCGAGCACCTCGAGCGCCACGCGGTAGGCGAGGGTCTCGAGCAGGAGGAATCCCCCCGAACGAGCGACGTCGACCGTCGTCGCCACGACGTCGGCGTAGTTGGTGGTCTCGGCGATGTCGTCGTCCATGGCCGCCTCTTCGAAGTTGCGCTCGATGTCGAGGTCGAACTCGAGGGGCTGGGCGCGCTGGCGCTCCTCGGCGAGCACGCCGACGATCGCGCTGACGCGCAGGGCGCGCAGTTCGATCACGTCACTCATGGTTCGCCTCGGGTAGGGCCATCAGCACGCCACGCCCGTCGGGGCCGATGCTGCGGCGAAAGAGGCGCTCGACGAGCGCGATCGAGCCGGGAACGGTGGGAGAGCGACCGGACCAGACGAGATATCCCGCGACCACGCCGAGCAACCGGTCAGAGACCTCGTCGCCGTGGAGCAGAACGATCTGCGAGTCGCGCATCGACGCGGCGAGGTCCTGGTAGCAGGCCTCGAGCACGTCGCGCTGATTGGGTCCGCCGCGCAGCGGGTAGTGGCTGGCGGCGAGGCCGTGCTCGAGGTAGACCGCGAGGTTCTGCATCACGGGCAGAATCGAGATCACCCGAGTGAACCCGTGGTGCTTGAGCCAGAGCAGCTCCTCGTCACGGCGCACCCGACGGTGCACCGACGTCGATCCACCGGGGCGCTCGGAGACCGCGAGGATCCCCCGGTAGACCCAGGTGAAGCCGCGCGGCTCGATGCCCGCGGCCCACTTGCCTCTCATGGTCCGACCCGTGACAAGGGCCGAGCGATCAGTTCGCGCGCGTAGATCGCGGGCGCCACGTCGTGCACTCGCACGAGGCCCACCCCGCAGAGCATGGCCCACGCCTCACTGGCGAGCGATCCCTCGAGGCGGTCCTCGACGGCGAGCGGGGTCGCGCCAAGCTCGCCGAGGAACCGCTTGCGACTCGTGCCCACGAGCACCGACGCCTCGGCGCGCGCGGCCAGGGCGACCAGGTCGTCGAGGCGGGCGAGCAGGGCCAGGTTGTGTGCCGCCGTCTTGTTGAAGCCGATGCCCGGGTCCAGCCAGAGCCGCCCGACCCCCGCGGCGCGCGCGCGCGTCGCAGCCTCGGAGAGGAAGGCGAACACCTCGGCGACGACGTCGCCGTAGGTGGCATCCCCCGGCGAGATCGTCGGGTGCAGGCGGTGCATCGCCACGTAACCCACCCCTAGTTCTCCGGCGACGGCCATGAGCGTGCAGGACTCGTCGTTGATGATGCGCGCGCCCTCGGCCACGGCGGCGCGCGCCACGGCCTCCTTCTGCGTGTTCACCGACACCTCACCGTGCGTGGCGAGGCCCGCCACCACCGGCACCACGCGAGCGAGCTCGTCGGCCTCGCTCACCGGCGTCGCCCCGGGACGCGTCGATTCGCCGCCCACGTCGACGACGTCGGCGCCTCGCGAGAACTGGTCTCGGCCGCGGGCGATTCCCTCGTCGGTCGAGGTCGCTCGTGACTCGGGGAAGAACGAGTCGGGCGTCACGTTGACGATGCCCATCACCCGCGGGCTCAGCGCCACGTCGACCTGCGCTGGTGGATGTACTGGAGGGCCTCGGCCCGGTAGGACACGTCGTCGCGGAACACGCCGCGCACCGCGGAGGTGACCGTCGTCATGCCCTCTTTCTTCACGCCGCGCATCGACATGCAGAAGTGCTCGGCTTCGATCACGCAGATCGAGCCGCGCGGACGCAGCTCACGTTCCATCGCCTCGACGATCTGGGTCGTCAGGCGCTCTTGGACCTGGAGGCGACGCGCGTAGCCCTCGACGAGACGGGCCATCTTGGAGAGTCCGGTGATCCGACCCTCGGGCCCGGGCAGGTAGGCGAGGTGCGCGAGCCCGCTGAAGGGAACGAGGTGGTGCTCGCAGAGCGTGGTGAAGGGGATGTCGCGCACCATCACCATCTCGTCGTGTCCCGCCTCGAAGGTGACCCTCAGGTGCTCGCCGGGATCGACCTCGAGCCCCTCGAAGAGCTCGACGTACATCTCGGCGACGCGCCGGGGCGTCTCGCGCAGTCCGTCACGCTCGGGGTCCTCGCCGATGGCCGCGAGCAGCTCGCGCACGAGCACCTCGACGCGGTCGCGGTCGACCATCAGACCTGGCCCACGAAGGTGTAGATGGCGTCGAGGTTGCGATACCTCTCGTTGACGTCGAGCCCGTAGCCCACGACGAAGTCCGACGGGATCGAGAATCCCACGTACCGCAGATCCTGCTCGACGCGCTGCTCGCCCTGCTTAAGGAGCAGCGCGCAGACCTCGAGGGACCGGGGGCTGCGCGCGCCCAGGTACTGGCGCAGGTAGTTCAGCGTCAGCCCGGAGTCGACGACGTCCTCGACGATCAGCACGTCGCGATCGGCCAGGTCGACGTCGAGGTCCTTGACG
>DATIVP010000090.1:0-2462 GCA_035465755.1 Acidimicrobiales bacterium
GAGATCTCGCGCGGAGACGGCTCGCTGTGCGTGCTGGCGGTGGGCAAGATGGCCGCGTCGGCGCACCGGGCGCTCCAACTGATGGGTGATGACGCGTCGCGCGTGACGCTCTACGACGTGCGCGTGCTGCCGCCCGATCCCTCGATGATCGACGACGCTCTCAATCACCAGCGCATCGTCACCGTCGAGGACGGCACCCGCCACGGCGGAGCGGGCACGCTGATGGTTGCCGCGGTGCGAAACCGGGCCCAGGAGCGGGGACTGTCCTTCCCGCCGACTCGCATCCTCGGGGTGCCGCGCGCCTACCTCGAGCACCACCGGCCCGACGAGCTGTTGGCCGAGCTGGGTCTCGATCCCGCGGGGCTCGCCAACGCCTTTACCCGGATGCTGGCCGACCAACCCGAATTCCCCCACCCGCTCCCCGAGGCCCCGCACTCGCGCTATCTCTAGGGCGACGCCGTTACGCTGACGCCATGGACTTTCCCGTGGCCAAATCGAACGATGAGTGGCGCAGCCAGCTTCCCCTCGAGCGCTACCAGGTGCTGCGCGAAGCGGCGACCGAGCCCCCCTTCACCGGCTCGCTGCTCGACGTGACCGACGAGGGCGTGTACTCCTGCGGCGGGTGCGGGCAGGTCTTGTTCACCTCGAACCAGAAGTTCGACTCGCACTGCGGCTGGCCGAGCTTCGACGCCTGCGAGCCGGGCACGATCGTCGAGCGGGCCGACCACTCACTGGGCCGTTCCCGCACCGAGATCCTGTGCTCACGCTGCGGTGGCCACCTCGGGCACGTCTTCGACGACGGACCCACCGCCACGGGCCTGCGCTACTGCGTGAACTCCCTGGCGATCGACTTCGCCGGCGAGTAGCTAGACGTCGAGGAAGCGGCGAATCGCGATCGCCGATCCGACCGAGCCGATCACGACGCCCACGATCAAGACAACGACGTTGGTCCCCCACAGGGCCGCGGTGTCGAGGGCGAACTCGTTGTGCAGCGGATACCACATGTGCAACGCGGACACCGCCAGCATCGCCACCGCCGAGCCCAGCAAGCCCTGGATGAAGCCCTCGGTGATGTAGGGGATGCGGATGAACCAGTTGGTCGCCCCCACGAGCTTCATCACCGAGACTTCGCGGCGGCGCGCAAAGATCGCCATGCGAATGGTGTTCAGGATCAGCACGGTCGCCGACAGCAACAAGACGCCGGCCAGGGCCAAGAAGACCACCTGGAGGATGCGGATCGCGTGATTCATCTCGCGAATCTGCTGCTCGGGTGCGGTGACCTTGTAGACGCCGGGCTGGTTCGAGAAGGTGCTTTCGATGGCAAAGGCGTCCGAGGGCACCACCGGCACGCAGCGATACGACGAGGGCATTGCCTTGACGCTCAGGACGTCCCACTCGGACTTGGGCAGGAGCTGCTTGGCCTCGGCGTAGTCCTGGGCCTGGCTGAAGAACTTGCAGTCCTTGACGATCGGCGAGTTCGCCAGCTGGCTCTGGACGCTCGAGAGCTCACTCGCCGTCGCGGTGGGCTGCATCCAGACCGTCACCCGGGTCCCCTGCTGCCACTGCGCCGACGCCTGGGCCGCGCTCTGCTTCAAGAGCAGTGCCGCTCCCACCAGCGAGAGCGAGACCGCGACCGTCAAGACGGCCGCGATCGTCATCATCCGATTGCGCCAGAGGTTCGACAGCGTCTCCTTGACGGCGTAGCGAAGATAGACCCGCACTAGAGGACCGCCGTGGACTCGTCAATGCCATAGACGCCGCGCACCTGGTCGCGCACCATCTCGCCGCGGTCGAGCTCGATAACGCGTCGGCGCATGCGATCCACCAACGCCTTGTCGTGGGTCGCCATCACCACGGTGGTGCCCGTGCGGTTGATGCGCTCGAGCAGGGCCATGATCGACTCGGAGTTGGTCGGGTCCAGGTTGCCGGTGGGCTCGTCGGCGAGCAGGATCAGGGGCCGGTTGACGAAGGCGCGGGCCACGGCGACGCGCTGTTGCTCACCGCCGGAGAGCTCACCGGGCAGGTTCTTGGACTTCTCGGACAGACCCACCAGTTCGAGGATCTGGGGAACCTGGGATTCGACCGTCGAGCGCGGGCGCCCGATCACCTCGAGCGCGAAGGCGACGTTCTCAAAGACCGTCTTGTTGGGCAGAAGACGGAAGTCCTGGAACACGCAGCCGATGTTGCGTCGCAGGTAGGGCACGCGCCACTTGGAGAGCTTGCCGATGTCGCGACCGGCTTCGAGAATGCGTCCCGAGTCCGGCAGCTCTTCGCGCAGCAGCAGGCGCAGGAAGGTCGTCTTGCCCGAGCCCGAGGCCCCGACCAAGAAGACGAACTCGCCTTTTTCGATGTCGAGGTTGATGTCCTTCAGCGCCGGCGTGCCGTTCTTGTACGTCTTGGAGACGTGCTCAAATCGAATCACGAGGGTACCCCCTGGGAATGACGTCGAAGGGCGCGCGCCG
>DATIVP010000091.1:0-3296 GCA_035465755.1 Acidimicrobiales bacterium
TCTTCGTCGTGGGTCTGGTGCGAGGTGTTGCGGTGCGCGAGATGTTCCTCACCTCGGTCAGCCTGGCCGTGGCTGCCATCCCCGAGGGCCTCCCCGCGGTGATCACCGTGGCCCTGGCGCTCGGCGCGCGGCGCATGGCCGAGCGCCGCGCCCTGGTGCGCAAACTGGTGGCCGTCGAGACCCTCGGGTCGGTCAACGTAATCTGCACCGACAAGACCGGGACGTTGACCGAGAATCGCATGATGGTCGTCCGGGTCTGGACGCCGCTGGCGCGCTACGACGTCGGGGGCAGCGGATACTCGCCTGAGGGCACGCTGACGGGAAGCGTTGAACCGGCGAGCGACCCCTACCTCGCACGCCTCGCCCGGGTGGCGGCACTGTGCAACGACGCGGTGCTGCACGCTCCAATGAGTGTGGGCGCTCCGTGGGGGCTGACGGGTGATCCCACCGAAGGAGCGCTCGTCGCGCTGGCGGCCAAGTGCGGCATCGAACAGACTGCGCGTCGTGAGACGAGTCCTCGCCTCGAGGAGCTGCCTTTCGACGCCGAACGCCGGCGCATGTCGACGTTGCACGTTGACGCGGGCCAGTACGTGGTGTTGTCCAAGGGCGCACTCGAAGCGATCGCGCTGGTGCTGGACGATCCGACCGAGGCCGTCGCGGCGACCGAGGTCGCCACCCGGTGGGCCGCTGTCGGTCTTCGGGTGCTCGCCTTCGCCGATCGCGTGGTGGAGTCTGCTCCCGAGCGTCTCGAAGAGAGATTGAGTCTCGCGGGCATCGCGGGCATCATCGACCCGCCGCGCCGCGAGGCGGCGAGTGCGCTGGGAGAGTGTCGCGACGCGGGCATCCAGGTGGTGATCATTACGGGAGACCATCCGGTCACCGCATCGGCGATTGCTGCCCAGATTGGACTCGAGGTCTCCTCCGACCAGGTGCTCTCCGGCGAGGAACTCTCCGTTCTCGACGACGAGTCACTCGACCGGTGCGTGCGCGACATCGCGATCTACGCGCGGGTGTCGCCCGCGGACAAGATGCGCATCGTCCAGTCCTGGCAGCGCCACGGGGCGGTAGTGGCCATGACGGGAGACGGCGTCAACGACGCCCCGGCGCTGCGTCAGGCCGACATCGGCGTCGCCATGGGCGTCACCGGCACCGACGTCAGCAAGGAAGCGGCCGACATGGTGCTCGCCGACGACAATTTCTCCACCATCGTCAACGCTGTCGAGGAGGGCCGGCGCATCTACGACAATATCCGTCGCGTGATCCGCTACCTCCTCAGCACCAACGCGGGCGAACTCTGGGTGATGTTCGTGGCTCCCCTAATCGGGATGCCGATCCCCCTCCTCGCGGTGCAGATCCTCTGGATGAATCTCGTGACCGATGGTCTGCCGGCGATCGCGCTGGGCCTCGAGCCACTAGAGCCCGACGCCATGCGCCAGCGTCCTCGCCCACGCGGTGAGTCGCTCTTCGCGGGAGGGCTGGGCCGGCACGTCCTGTGGGTCGGTCTGTTCATGGCGGGGATCGTGCTCGCCCTCGAGGCCGGTGCTCGAGCGGCAGGATGGCCCTGGCAGACCATGGTCTTTACCACGATGGCTCTCGCCCAGCTCGCCCACGCTCTGGCGGTGCGTTCGCAGTGGCGCAGCTCCCTCGTTCTGTCGCCCGCGACGAATCCCTGGCTCTTCGTAGCGGTGGGAGCGACGTTGGCCGTCCAGTTGCTCGTTGTCTACGTGGGGCCGCTCCAGCGGATCTTTCACACCCACTCGCTCAACGGGACCCAACTCGCACTCGTGCTCGTCGCCTCGAGCACCGTGTTCTTCGCCGTCGAGGTGGAGAAGTCCCTGCAACGGCGCGCGCAGCGTGCGCGTCGCGTCACGTCGTCTCTTGAAGTGCCGAGCGCGTGAACGGAACGCTCTTCAGTGACGAGCTCGAGCAGTGGCTCACGTCTGATGGCCCCAAGACCCTTGGCGCGCTGGACGACGTGTTCGCTGAGAAGACCTTTGCGGTGGCCATCATCTTTCTCATGTTCATTCCCGCCCTGCCCATTCCGACCGGCGGGGTGACGCATCTCTTCGAGGTGATCACCGTGGTTCTCGGCATCGAGATGGTGCTCGGCTTGCGCACGGTGTGGCTGCCCCCTCGCTGGCGCCACCGCGAGCTCGGCGGATCGATGACCAAACGGGCGCTACCGTTCATGATCAAGCGAATCCGATTCTTTGAGCGCTTCTCGCGGCCTCGAGTGGCGAGTCTCCTCAATCGGCGCTGGTTTGTTCGCGTCCTCGGCGCCATCGTCGTCGGCTTCGCCGTCGGCGCGGCCTTCGCGCCACCGTTTTCGGGTCTCGACACCCTTCCCGCGATGGGCGCGGTCGCCCTCGCCCTGGGCATGGTGCTCGAGGACATCGTGGTACTCGGGATTGGACTCGCCCTGGGCGTGGGAGGTGTCGCCCTGATCCTGACGGTGGGAGCAGCGCTCGTGCGGCTGGTGCGAAACGTCTTTTGACTACCGGCCGAGGTCCAGACAACCACTCAGCGGTGATGAGGTCCCGTCGGAATTGACCGACGCCCGTCCGTGCGCGGGACGCACCGAGAGCGCGTGACCGTCCCAGACGATGGCGTAGCCGTCGCCAGTGGGCCAGTCGCGCAGCAGCGGTCCGTCCGCGGTCCTCGTCGCCCACGCCGTTCCCGCCGGCGGATTGGCGGCGTGAAGGGTGACGAAGGCGTTGAGGGCACCACTGACCGCTTCGAAGTTCGCCTCGCAGGTCGCCTGATCCGCGAGGCGCGACGAGTTGCCCGCGCTGGCGTCGAGGGTGGTGCCGGGCGAGATCGTGAGCGGAGGCGGACTCGAGGTCTGCGAGAGCACGATGACGGCAAGGATCGCCACGATGATCAGGCTCGCGAGCGTCGCGACCAGGGCGATCCCCGACTGGGGGCGAACGGCTCGCGACCTCATCGGCCGATGGTACCGCGCGGGCCTAGACCGAGGGGGCGTTTGCGTACTGCTGGTGGAAGAGGTGCGCGTAGAGGCCGTCGTTGGCCAGCAGCGCCTCGTGGTCGCCGGTCTCGATGACGTGACCGGCGTCGAGTACGACGATGAGGTCGGCGTCGCGGATGCTCGCGAGGCGGTGCGTGACGATGAAGGTGGTCCGGCCCTTGGACAGCAAATCCATGTTGCGCTTGATCGTCTGCTCGCTTTCGGCGTCGAGCGCGCTCGTCGCCTCGTCGAGGAAGATGACCGGCGGGTCGCGATAGAGGGCGCGCGCGATCGAGATCCGCTGGGCCTGACCGCCCGAGAGCGTCATGCC
>DATIVP010000092.1:0-7466 GCA_035465755.1 Acidimicrobiales bacterium
TCAAAGGGTTGGTTGAACGATGATCTCGACGTCACGGCGAGGGCGCGCGACTACGAAAGCGGGGGAGCAGCCGCGATCTCGGTCCTCACCGACGAGGATTTCTTCTCGGGTTCGGTCGAGGATCTCCGGAGTGTTCGGGCGGCGGTGGGGCTACCCCTGTTGCGCAAGGACTTCACGGTGAGTGCGAACGACGTGATCGACGCGGCGCACATGGGAGCCGCCGCGGTGCTACTCATCGTCGCGGCGTTGAGTGATGCCGAACTCGAGGAGTTCTTGATGGTGGCGTCGGCCTGCCACGTGGATGCTCTCGTCGAAGTCCACGACGCCCACGAATCCGAGCGCGCCCTGGCGGCGGGAGCGCGCATCGTGGGAGTGAACCAGCGCGACCTGCGCACGTTCGAGGTCGACCCGCTGCGCGCGGCCGCGGTGCTCGCCTCGCTGCCGTCGGGGGTGGTCACCGTGGCCGAATCCGGTCTGGGGAGCGTCGAGGACGTCGCGCGGGTCGCGGAGGCGGGCGTGGACGCCGTGCTGGTCGGAGAGACGTTCGTGCGCGCAGCGTCACCGGAGAGCCTGGTGCGCGACTTCGCTTCGGTGAAACGACGCGCGCATGGTTGATCTCCTCAGCCAGCGACACGTGATCAAGGTGTGTGCCGTCACCACGGTCGCCGACGCTCAGCTGGTGGCCGACGCCGGTGCCGACGCGTTGGGCGTGATTCTCGCGGACTCGCCCCGACGGGTGACCCTTGAGTCGGCCGCCGAGATCTGCACGAGCGTGCGCGGCCGCCTCGCCCGCGTCGGGGTGTTTCGCCACGTCACCTACGCCGAGGTCGCTCGCTGCCTTGACGCCGTCGATCTCGATGCGTTGCAGATCCACGGCGGACTGCCCGATGGGGTTGCCGCGCTGGCTCGCGCGCGGGGCCTGGCCCTCATCGAAGCGCTGTCGGTCACCGACCTCGACGCCGCCAGCGGTGTCGGTGACGCCTACCTGATCGACGGGGCTCGTCCGGGTTCGGGCCTGGCCCACGACTGGAGCGACGTCGCGCGTCGCTCGTGGAACCGGCCCATCATCGTGGCCGGAGGACTAACCGCGGAGAGCGTGGCCGCCGTGCTGGCGACAGTGGATGCGTGGGGCTGTGACGTGGCGAGCGGATCTGAGTCGTCGCCCGGGGTGAAAGACCGTGAACGGGTGGAGTCCTTCGTGCGCAACGCGCGCCGGTACTTTGATGATCGAGAGGAGCACCGTGGCTGAGAACACCGTCTACATGTCAACGCCCGACGAGTTTGGGCGCTTCGGCGACTTCGGCGGGCGCTTTGTGCCCGAGGCGCTGATGCCGGCCTGCCTCGAGCTCGAAGACGCCTTCATCGACGCCTGGTCCGACCGCGAGTTCCTCGCCGACTACCAGAGCGTGCTCGCCGACTTCGCCGGACGACCCACGCCGATCACGCCGCTGACGCGCCTCTCCGAGCGTCTGGGAGTCTCCGTCTACGCCAAGCGCGAGGACCTCGCCCACACGGGTTCGCACAAGATCAACAACGTCGTCGGCCAGACGCTGCTGACCGTGCGAATGGGCAAGTCGCGAGTCATCGCCGAGACCGGGGCCGGTCAGCATGGCGTGGCGACAGCGACCGCGGCGGCTCGCTTGGGGCTGGCGTGCACCATCTTCATGGGCGAGGTCGACACCAAGCGCCAGGAGCTCAATGTCTTTCGCATGGAACTCCTGGGGGCGACGGTCGTGCCGGTCAGCTCGGGTAGCCGGACCCTGAAAGATGCGGTCAACGAGGCCATGCGAGAGTGGGTGACGTGCGTCGATGACACGCACTACTGCCTGGGATCAGTGATGGGCCCGCACCCCTTCCCGTGGATGGTGCGCGAGATGCAGAGCATCATTGGTCACGAGGCGGCCCGTCAACTGCACGACATCGCCGTGGGCACGCCTGATTTCGTGGTCGCCTGCGTGGGCGGCGGCTCGAATGCGGCGGGGGTCTTCGCGGGCTTCGCGAACTCGAGTGCCCAGCTCATCGGCGTCGAAGCCGCCGGCGGGGCCGCTGTCGGGCACGGCTCTCCCGGCGTCTTGCACGGCATGCGCTCTTTGATCATGCAAGACGAGTTTGGCCAGATCGAGGAAGCTCACTCGATTTCGGCCGGCCTCGACTACCCGGGCATCGGCCCCGAGCACGCCTATCTGTCCGCAAGTGGGCGAGCCCGCTACGTCGAAGTGGGCGACGAGGTGATCATCGATGCGCTGCGCACCTTGAGCGAGCTCGAAGGGATCATCCCAGCGCTGGAGTCGGCTCACGCGGTGGCCTGGCTGATTCGCGAAGCGGGCCGCGAGGTGCCCCTCGGCTCGACGGTCCTGCTCAACTTGTCCGGGCGCGGCGACAAGGACGTCGCCCAGGTCCTCTCGATCCTGAGGAGCGAGTCATGAAGAGCCTCGAGCGCCATCTGCGCAGCCTTCGCGAGCGCGGGGTGAAAGCCCTGGTCCCGTACTTCATGGCCGGTGTGACGCCGGACTGGGTGCGCCACGTTGAGGCCGCGATTGCCGGTGGCGCCAACGCGGTGGAGATCGGGGTTCCCTTTTCGGACCCCATGATGGACGGTGTCGTAATTCAAGAAGCGGGACTGCGCGCACTCGCCAACGCCACGACCTTTGACTCGCTCTGTGCTGAGGTGGCGGAGCTGACTGTCGGGGTGCCACTCGTGGCCATGAGCTACTACAACGTCTTTCACCACTACGGCCTGGCGGCGTCGGCACGTCGCCTCGCCGACAGCGGCATCGAGGGGGCCATCGTTCCCGATCTCGCCCCCGAGGAGGCCGAACCTTGGCGCGACGCCTGTCACGCGCTGGACGTGGCGAACGTCTTCCTAGTCGCGCCGTCGACGCCCCGCGAACGTGTCACGCGCATCACCGCGATGTCCGAGGGATTCGTCTACGCCTCGGCGCGCATGGCGGTGACGGGTCGAGCCGCCGATTTGGGGGCGGCGCCACGGGTGGTGGCCGCCGTTCGCGAGGCCACCGACCTGCCCACGTACGTTGGCATTGGCATCACCACGCCCGAGCAGGCTCGCGAGGCCGCGCTGATGGCCGACGGCGTGATTGTGGGTTCGGCCCTGGTGCGCACCATTTTGGACGGGGCGTCGCCGGCGGAGACCGAAAAGTTGGTCAACGGCTTTCGTCGGGCGCTCGATTAGTTCGCTGTTCACCGCGAGTCTGTAGGCCCTCATCTGGCGCTTGGGACTATTGGCCCTGCCCGCTCGACAAAATTGGGCGAGGAATCCCGCCTCGCAATGTGTCAAAGGTGTTAAATCAGTTACGAGCCATCAACACCGATGGTTTGTGGTGCATTTAATTTTGGGGGAATTACATGTCTGAACAGAAAGTTGCCGACCCCGGTCCGCTGGGTTTGGCGGGTTTTGCAATGACGACGTTCCTGCTGAGTAGTTTCAACGCGGGACTCTTCAAGTTTGGTGGCACTGCCGGAGCTGGTATTGATGGTGCGATATCACTCGCTCTCTTCTACGGAGGATTGGCGCAGTTCGCTGCGGGCATGTGGGAGTTCGCTCGCAAGAACACGTTCGGCGCCTTGGCGTTCACGTCATACGGAGCGTTCTGGATGGGCGTTTACGCCTTCATCAACTTCCAGGGTGGGCTCGCCGTAAAGGGCGCGCTCGGTGTCTACTTGCTGGCCTGGACGATTTTCACCCTTTACATGACGGTTGCGGCGGCCAAGACGAACACGGCGGTCTTCTCGGTCTTCGTGGTCTTGCTAGTCACCTTTGTCTTCTTGACCATTGGTGCCTGGGGCGCGGGACACGAGAACATCACCAAGATCGGTGGTTGGCTGGGCATTCTGACGGCCCTGCTCGCCTGGTACGCCTCGATGGCTGGCGTGGTGAACGAGCAGTGGGGACGCACGGTATTCCCAGTGGGTCCGCGAAGCTAGGACGGAATCTTCGAACGTCACGCGGCGGCGCTGCGGCCATGTCACAGCGCCGCCGCGTGACGTTCTACGAAGTGAAGTTTTTTCGGGTGGGTCGAAGTGTCCCACGCGGCGTCGGCGGCGCATACTAAGGTACGTGTCACTGGTGGCTTGCCACCGGACCCAACCGCCAACGACGCCCAGCCACCCGGCTCGGGCGTCGTTGGCGTTTTCGGGCCAAATGACCGTATGACACGGGCCCCCGCGACGTGATAGGTAAGAAGGTGACGCCACTGGCGCACCGCATTGTTCGCGAATTTACCCAACTGGGGGAGTGTTATGACCGAAGCAAAGCTGGAAGCCTGGCTGGACGAGCGACGGGCGTTTGCGCCGAGCGCCGAGTTCACGGCCCAGGCGAACGCCCAGGCGTCCATTTACGAAGAAGCCGATCGTGACTTCGAGGCCTGGTGGCGTAACGAGGCCAACCGCCTCTTCTGGGACACGCCCCCGACCAAGACGCTGGAGTGGGACCTGCCCTTCGCGAAGTGGTTCAGCGACGGCCGACTCAACGCGAGTGTGACCTGCGTGGACCGCCACGTCAACGAGGGCCGCGGTGACAAGGTCGCCTACCACTGGGTCGCCGACGCCGAGGGTGAGATGCGCACGATCACCTACGCACAGCTCAAGGGCATGGTCTGTCAGGCGGCGAACGCGCTGACCGAGTTGGGCGTGAAGGAGGGCGACCGCGTCGCCATCTACATGCCGATGATCCCCGAGGCCGTCGTCGCGATGCTGGCGGTGGCCCGACTGGGAGCGGCTCACTCGGTGGTCTTCGCCGGATTCAGTGCCGACGCCCTCTCGAGCCGCATTCTCGACTCGGACTGCCAGTTCGTGATCACCGCCGACGGCGCGTTCCGCCGCGGCGCGGCGAGTCCCTTGAAGCCGGCCGTCGACGAGGCCCTGAAGAGCTGTCCCAACGTCAAGGCGGTCCTCGTTGTCCAGCGCACCGGTGGCGACGTTGACTGGGTTGAGGGTCGCGACTATTGGTGGCACGATGTCGTGGACCGTCAGAGCGACCAGCACGAGGCGAAGTCGTTCCCGGCCGAGCAGACCCTGGTGATCATGTACACCTCGGGCACGACCGCGAAGCCCAAGGGGATCTTCCACACGACCGGCGGGTATCTCACCCAAGCGGCGTCGACGCACCACTACGTCTTTGACGTGAAGCGCGACCGCGACGTCTGCTGGACCGCGGCGGACATCGGATGGATCACCGGGCACAGCTACATCGTCTACGGCCCACTGGTCAACGGCGTCACCCAGGTCATGTACGAAGGTCTGCCCGACTCGGGCGGGCGCGATCGGTGGTGGAAGATCATCGAGGAGCTGAAGGTCACGATCCTCTACACCGCGCCAACGACCATTCGCACCTTGATGAAGTGGGGACCCGAACTGCCCGACAGCCACGACCTGAGCAGCTTGCGACTGCTGGGCACGGTGGGCGAGCCGATCAACCCTGAAGCCTGGATGTGGTACCGCCAGCACGTGGGTGGCAACCGCTGTCCGATCGTCGACACCTGGTGGCAGACCGAGACCGGAGCGATCCTCGTCTCTCCGCTGCCCGGTATCACGGCGACCAAGCCCGGCGCGGCCATGCGCGCTCTACCGGGCATCTACGTCGACGTCGTCGACAACGACGGTAAGTCCGTCGGCAACGGCGAGGGCGGCTACCTCGTGGTGACCAAGCCTTGGCCGTCGATGACGCGCGGGATCTACGGCGACCCCGAGCGCTTCAAGGAGACCTACTGGAAGCGCTTCCCTGGGGTCTACTTCGCCGGTGACGGCGCCAAGCGCGACGAGGATGGCGACCTGTGGCTGCTCGGGCGCATCGACGACGTGATGAACATCTCGGGACACCGACTCTCGACCACCGAGGTCGAGCACGCGCTGGTGGGACACCCCGCCGTCGCCGAGGCCGCCGTGGTGGGCGCGTCGGACGACACCACCGGACAGGCGATCGTGGCCTTCGTCACGCTCAAGCTCTCCGCGGAGGATGCCAACAAGGACCAAGCGCCGCTGATCGAAGAGCTGCGTCAGCACGTGGCCAAGGTGATCAGCCCCATCGCCAAGCCCCGTCAGATCATCCTGACCCCGGATCTGCCCAAGACCCGCTCGGGCAAGATCATGCGACGATTGCTGCGCGACGTGGCCGAGAACCGGTCCCTGGGCGACGTGACCACGTTGACCGACCCGACGGTCGTGAACATGATTGCCGGGCTGATGCTGACGACGCCTGCGGGCGACGAGTGATCGAGCGCCCTCGGCCTAGGAGTCAAATCCGAGGCCGAGGGCATCGAGCAGCTTGAGCCACAGGTTGCGCCGGCCCTGACGCGCGTCGGCGCGCTTGATCGCGGCCTGGGTGATGCGGATGAAGATCCACTTGAAGGGTTCAGGCGGGAAGGGAACGGGCCGACGGCGCACCATCGTCAGACGGGTCCTCTCCGTGTCGAGCCCGTCGAGCAGATCGAGCATCGTGGCGGCGCCGAAGCGAGTGCTCGCCACGCCCAGGCCGGTGAAGCCCATCACGTAGGCGACCTTGCCCTGGTGGGACTGGCCCCAGAACGGCGAGAAACGCGTGCAGGTGTCGATCGCGCCGCCCCAGGCGTGGGTGAACTTGATGCCCGCGAGCTGGGGGAAGGTGGCGAGAAAGTGCTGGGCGAGGGTCGCGTAGGTCTCGGCGTTGAACTCGTACTCGCGTCTCACCTTGCCGCGGAAGTTGTAGATCGCGTCATAGCCGCCCCAGAGGATCGAGCCGTCTTGGGTGAGGCGGTAGTAGTGGAACTGGTTGCCGGCGTCCGCGATGCCTTCTCGGCCCTGCCAGCCGATGGATTCGCGCTGCGCGTCGGTGAGCGGCTCGGTCACGAGCACGTAGTCATAGACCGGCACGACGTACTTGCGCGCGGGTCGGATCAGGGAGGGAAAGACGTTGGTGGCCAGGGCGACGCGCTGCGCGGTGACCGCGCCGTAGGGGGTGTGCACGCGAACGGCGTCGTCGACGTCTTCGAGCCACTCGACCTTGGAGTTCTCATAGATCGTCACTCCGAGCTTGAGACAGGCCCGCTCAAGTCCCCACACCAGGCGGGCCGGGTCCACGAGCGCGGTCCCGTCGTGGTCGTAGAGTCCGCCGACGTAGGTGGGCGAGTGGACGCGGCGCTGGACCTCCTCGCGCGAGAGGACTTCAACGTGGTCGCCCATCTCGTTGCGCAGTTTCGCCTCTTCGACCATCTGGTCGAGCTGCCACTGGGCCAGGGCGACGCGAAGCTCACCGGTGCGCTCCCAGTCGCACTCGATGCCGTAGCGGGCGACGGTCTCTTCGATTTCGTCGAGATTTTCGCGCCCGAGTCGTTCGATGACCGCCATGTCGTGGGGGAAGCGCCGCAGGCCGTTGTAGAACCCGTGGGTCAACGAAGCCGAGCAGAACCCGCCGTTGCGCCCCGACGCTCCCGCTCCTGTCTCGTATTGCTCAAGGACGACGACCTGGCGGCCCG
>DATIVP010000093.1:0-4682 GCA_035465755.1 Acidimicrobiales bacterium
ACCGTGGGCGCGACGTTCCTCGCCTCGGTCGCGGTGGTGCCGAGCATCCTGATGGCGCTCTGGAGCATCAACAAGTTCCCGTACTACGGCACGACCCTGCTGATCGCGGTGGGCGTGGCGCTCGAGACGATGCGCCAGATCGACTCCCAGCTCATGATGCGCAACTACGAGGGATTCCTCAAGCGTTAGCCATGTCGCGACTCGTCCTCGTCATCCTCGGTAAGCAGGGGGCGGGCAAGGGCACGCAGTGCGCCCGACTGTCCGAACGCTACGAGATCCCTCACGTCTCCACCGGCGACATCCTGCGCGCTGCGGTCAAGGCCGGCAGTGCGCTGGGCCGTGAGGTGAAGGCGGTGCTCGAGGCCGGCGGACTGGTCTCGGACGACCTGGTGAACCGCCTGGTGGCTGAGAGGTTCAGCGAGCCCGACGCGCAGCGCGGCGCCCTGCTCGACGGCTTTCCGCGCACGCCCGGCCAGGCGCGCGCGCTCGACGAGCTGCTCGGCGACCACGGGGTGAGCCTGTGCATCAACCTCGACGTGCCCAGCGAGCTCGCGGTCGCCCGCCTTTCATCGAGGCGGGTGTGCGTCGAGTGCGGGACCATCTATCGCGACGTCGACCCCGAGGCCATCTCGGGCACCTGCGCCAAGTGCGGCGGCGACGTCATCCAGCGCTCGGACGACGCACCCGAGGCGATCGCCGCGCGACTGGCGCTCTATGAGCGCGACACCGCCCCGCTGCTCGACTTCTACGGCGAGCGCGGACTCCTGGTCACCGTTGATGGCGCCCGCGACGCCGCGCTGGTGACCTCCGAGATCGAGGGTGTCATCGCCGAGCGGGGACTCGCGTGAGGCGCAGCGCGGACGAGCTGGCCAAGATGCGCAAGGCCGGCCGAGTCGTCGCCGAGATTCACGAGGCGACCCGAGCGATGGTCCGTCCCGGCGTGACGACGGCCGAGATCAACGAGGTCGCCGCCGACGTGATCGCCAATCGCGGTGCCCGCTCGAACTTCCTCAACTACCACGGCTTTCCCGCGGTGATCTGCACGAGCCCCAATGACATGATCGTCCACGGCATCCCCGGCGACTACGTCCTGCAAGAGGGCGACATCCTCTCGGTGGACTGCGGGGCGATCGTCGAGGGATATCACGGCGACGCGGCCTACACCATGGGCGTGGGCGAGATCAGCGACGTCGCGCGCCGGCTCATCGAGGTGACCGAGCGGTCCATGTGGGCGGGCATCGCCGAGCTCGTGGCGGGAAACCGCCTGCACGAGGTGGGCCGCGCGGTCCAAGACGTGGCCGAGGCCGCCGGCTTCTCGGTGGTGCGTGAGTACGTGGGCCACGCGATCGGCACCGCGATGCACGAGAGCCCCCAGGTGCCCAACTACTGGCCGGGCACCCCGGGCCCGACCTTGAAGACGGGCATGGTCTTCGCGGTCGAGCCGATGGTCAACGTCGGCACCTTCGACACCTACGTGCTCGACGACGGCTGGAGCGTCATGACCGCCGACGGCAAGCTCTCGGCGCACTTCGAGCACACCATCGCCGTGACCGAGAACGGTCCCGAGGTCTTTACCGCCCTCTGATCAGCCGTCGAGGCCGCCACGGTGGCGCGACTGCTGGCGCTGGGCGAAGAGCGCGGCTTCGGTGCGGCGCTGAAAGCCCAGCTTGGCGAGCAGGTTCGACACGTAGTTCTTCACCGTCTTCTCCGCGAGGAACATCACCGCGGCGATCTCGCGGTTGGAGAGTCCCTCGCTGAGCAGCTCGAGGATGCGGCGCTCCTGGGTCGAGAGGCTCTCGAGGCGCACGTCCTCGGTGATCTGGCGGCGCAGGCGCTCGCGGGCCCGCTCGATCTGGCCGGCGGTGAGGAGCATCTCGCCGTCGGCGACGCGCCGGATCGCCGAGACGAGGTCCTCGCCCCGCACGTTCTTCAAGACGTAGCCGCGCGCCCCGGCCAGCACCGAGGCGCTCAGCGCCTCGTTGTCGGCGAAGGAGGTGAGCATGAGACAAGCTAGTCCGGCGTGGCGCTCGCGCAGGGTCCGGCACAGGTCGACGCCGCTGCCGTCGGGCAGGCGCACGTCGAGCACGGCCACGTCCACGTCGTCGAGGTCGACCCCCTCGGTCTCGGCGAGCGTGCCGGCCTCGGCGACCACGCTGAGGTCCTCGTGGGCCTCGAGCAGTTCGCGCAGGCCGCGCCGCACGATCTCGTGGTCGTCGACGAGCAGCAGGCGGATCACGTCAGTCCAGTCGGTTGGCGGTCCATCGAACCAGTGTGCCACGATCGGGCGCCGAATCGATGCGACAGTCGCCCCCGAGCTCGCGGGCCCGCGAGACCAGGTTGCGCAGGCCGCGCCCGGCTCCCACGCGCGCGGAGAAGCCCACGCCGTCGTCGGAGACAGTCACGACGACGTGGTCGCCGTCGAGCCCGACGTCGACCGTGGCGTGGCTCGCCTGGGAGTGGCGAGCGACGTTGGAGAGCATCTCGCGCAGCGCGTGCACCGTGTGGCGCCCGCAGTTCTTGCCGACCAGGTGGTTGATCGTCGGCGCGACCGAGAGGCTGACGTCGATGCCCAGGCGAGTGCCGACCTCCTCGGAGAGGGTGGTGATGCGCTCTTCCAGGCTGCCGGCGTCGAAGTCGTCCTGGTCGATCTCGAAGATCGTGGTGCGGATCTCGTGGATCGTGGCGTCGAGGTCGTCGAGCGCGCCGTTGATGCGCGCGCGGCTCGCCTCGTCGAGCTCGGCTCCGAGGGTCACTTGCAGGGCCAGGCCCACCCCGAAGAGGCGCTGGATCACGGTGTCGTGCAGGTCGCGCGCGAGGCGCTCCCTCTCCTCAGAGAGCGTCAGCTCGCGCAACTCGTGGCGCAAGGTGGCCTGGTCGATCACGAGCCCGGCCGCGCGGCCGAATCCCTCGACCAGGTCCTGGTCCTGCTGGTCGAACGGCGCTCCGTCGAGGCGGTCGGTCAGATAGAGGTTGCCGTAGACGTGGCCGTCGCCGGTGATGACCGGCACCCCGAGGAAGTGCTCCATCGCCGGGTGATTCGCCGGGAACCCCGAGGAGCCCTCGTGCTCAGCCAGGCGGTCCACGCGCAGGGGAGCGCCGCGACGGATGGTCTCGCCGAGCACGCCGTGTCCGTGGGGGTTGTGGCCGATGGCCGCGCGCGTCGACTCGTCGACGCCGTAGGTGACGAACCTCGTCAGTGTCGAGGCGTCCGAGCCGACCACCCCGAGGGCCCCGTACTTCGCACCCACGAGGCGAGCCGCGTTCTCGACGATCGTGCGCAGCAACTCGTTGAGGTGCGCGTCGGTCTCGATCATCAAGATGGCGTCGATCAGCGCGTGCAGGCGCTTCGGGTCATCGATGCGATGAAACGTCACTGACTCAGCCTGTCACATCAGCCGACGCGCTCACCCACCACAACCGCGAGGGGCAGGGCCACCAGCGAGGCGCCGTTGGCCAGCGCGCCGGCCAGGGCCGGCGACCGGCTGGCGGACTCCTCGGCGGGGCCGGCGAGTCCCGAGGCCATGACCGACCAGGTCGCCCCGCTGTCCTCGAGCCCGTCGATCTGCACGGAGAGGACCTCGCCGCGTCGCGCGGCCACCAGGACGGCCTCCTCGGTCGAGGCGAGGAGCAAGAGGTCGTCATCGACCACCTCGATGCGCGCGGGCAGGGCGGCGGGCAGGCAGCGCACCGAGATCACGACGCGGGCGAGGTCGGCGCGGCGCAGCAGGTCCAGGCACGTGCTGCGCGACAAGGTGGTGCGCTGAACCCGTTGACTCCGTGAGCCCATGGATCCAGCATGAACGGCGTTCGAGGATTCCTGGTAGGGTCCCCAGTCACAAATGGCCTGTAATTCAGGCCGTCTCGCGTTCCGCTGGAGCGGGTCGCGGGGGCCATTTTGCTTTGGCCGAGAAATTCGGTAGAATGGTCAGCCGACCTCGTGGCACGTCCATGGGGTCCACTACGTGGCGGATTCCGCCGCGTCGTTGTGAATACAAGGAGAAGGAACCTGAGTAAGCCGAAAGAGGACGCGTTCACCGTCGAGGGTACCGTCGTCGAGCCACTGCCGAACGCCATGTTCCGCGTCGAGCTGGAGAACGGCTACACCGTTCTGGCTCACAGTTCGGGCAAGATGCGCATGCACCGCATCCGTATCCTGCCCGGCGACAAGGTCCAGGTGGAGATCACGCCCTACGACATGACCCGCGGACGCATCACCTATCGGTACAAATAATCAGGTTTCGACAGTCGAGAGAGTTAGACATGAAGGTTCGCGCCAGCGTCAAGACCATGTGTGAGAAGTGCAAAGTCATTCGCCGGGCCGGTCACGTCCGCGTGATCTGCGAGAACCCGCGTCACAAGCAGCGTCAGGGCTAGGAGAGGAAGAAAATGGCCCGTATTGCCGGAGTGGACATTCCCCGTGACAAGCGCACGGTGATCTCGCTCACCTACATCTTTGGAGTCGGCCCCACCAAGGCGCAGCAGATCTGCGCGGCGACGGGCATCGACGAGTCCACCCGCGTCAAGGACCTCTCGGAGTCCGACGTCAACAAGTTGCGCACCTACATCGACCAGAACATCACGGTCGAAGGTGACCTGCGCCGCGACGTGGCCCAGGACATCAAGCGCAAGATGGAGATCAACTGCCTCCAGGGCATCCGCCACCGCAAGGGCCTGCCCGTTCG
>DATIVP010000094.1:0-6619 GCA_035465755.1 Acidimicrobiales bacterium
AGAAGATGGTCAGGTCCGCACCGCGCTCTCGCAGGAGCTTGAGCTGATTCTCCTCGATGCTCTCACGTATCTCGTCGTCGGAGATGGCGGGATAGGCCGGCGCGGCGAGGCCGGCCTCGTAGGCGGCCACCTGTTCATCACGCCAGCGGTTGTGCGACGCCGGCGCGGTGGTGTAGTGGCCATGACAGTCAATGATCATTGGGACTCCCACACTCGTCGCGGGACCATCACGTCCCCGCGCATCAAGAGCCGTGCCGTGCGCAGCAGACTCACCCGATCGACTCTCGCCCCCGACCCGTCGGCCACGACGTCGAGGGTCACGGTGAAGTAGCCGCTGGGATGCTCGACGACGACGTCGCGGGTTCCCGTCTCGACCGGCGCACCAGCAATGTCGTGAGCGACGGAGCCCTCGATCAGGCAGGCCGTCGCCACTGAGACGGCGCCGAAGACGCCGATGGCCTCGTGGACGCGATGCGGAATGAACGTGCGCGTGTCCAGCTGGCCGCCGCGTCGCCCACTCGAGAGCAGACTCACCTTCGGGACCGTGCTCGTGGTGACGTCCCCGAGGTTCATCAGGTGCCCCGCCGCGAGTCGCAGGGACTCAACGCGCTCCACCAGCGCGGCGTTGGCTTCGAGCTCGAGGGGATCCTCGTGGCCCTCGACGCCGAGGTCGGCCGCGCGCACGCACACGACCGGCATGCCGTTGTCGATGCACGTCACGCGCAGGCCGTCGATGACGTCGGCGGCGTGCCCGGTGGGTAGCAGCGCGCCGCAGCTCGAACCGGCGACGTCGAGGAACTCGATGGGCACGGGAGCGTGCTGGCCCGGCACGCCGTCGATTCTCGCGTTACCGTCATAGTTCACCTGGCCACCGGGTGTTTCAATGGTGGCCACCGCGACGCTCTGGGTGTTCTCCATGAAGATTCGCACCCGCGTGCGCTCCCCATCGGCGGCGAGGAGGCCCTCTTCGAGGGCGAAGGGGCCGACGGCCGCCAGCATGTTGCCGCAGTTCTGGCGATCGGAGACCTCGGCGCGATCCGGCCAGACCTGCAAGAACAGGTAGTCGACGTCGGCGTCGACGCGCGTGGATCGCCGCACGACCGCCACCTTCGACGTGAGTGGATGCGCGCCGCCAACGCCGTCGATCTCGCGAACGTCGGGCGAACCCATGGCCGCGAGCAGCACCGCGTCGCGGGTGGCGCGATCCTCGGGGAGGTTCTCGGCGAGGAAGAACAGGCCCTTGGACGTGCCGCCGCGCATCAGAGAGGCGGGAATCGCGACGGGCCTCATTCGACGTAGTCGCGGTAGGTGAGTCCGCGCTCGGCGAGCTTCTCGCGCATGGCGTACATGTCGAGGCCCAGCTCGCCACTGGCGAGGCGAGCTCGCTTGTCGACCTCGTTCTCCTCGCGTCGGCGCGCCGCGGCCAGCACCGTCGCGGCCTGCGCACGGGCCACGACGACCACACCGTCGTCGTCGGCGACGATCACGTCACCGGGGCAGACGTAGGCGCCAGCGCACACGATCGGGGTCTGGACGTTGCCCGGGGTCTCCTTGATGGTGCCCTGGGCACTGATCGCCTTGGACCACATGGGAAAGCCCATGGCGGTCAGTTCGGCGACGTCGCGCACGCCCGCGTCGATGACGAGTCCGCGTACGCCGCGCGCCATCAGACTGGTCCCGAGCAGTTCGCCGAAGTAGCCGTCGGTGCACGGACTCGTCGGCGTGACCACCAGGATGTCGCCGGGGCGGGCCATTTCGACGGCCACGTGGATCGACCAGTTGTCGCCGGGGGCCACCTCGCAGGTGAGTGCCGTGCCCGCAACGCGCACCGGACGATACGTGGGCCGCAGGTGAGAAGCGAAGAGCCCTCGACGTCCCTGGGCCTCGTGGATGGTGGCGACACCGATCTCGCTGAAGGCATCGACGATCGCGAGGTCGGTGCGAGGCGTGTTGCGAACGACGTCGGCCATGATGTCCCCCTGGCGATGACAAATGAGCGGTGGACCACAAATGTAGTGGCGCGTGGGTGCGTGGCGGCGCGGCGAGAAGTGTCATTGCCCGGGCAGGGCTACACTTTCGGCGCGTTGGCAGTGCTCGACCACGCGAGGAGCAAGATGCGAGAACTTCGTACCCAGGTCGCGATCATCGGTGCCGGTCCCGCTGGTTTAGTTCTGGGACATCTGCTCCACGCCGAGGGCATTGACAACATCGTCCTCGAGCGGCGCAGCCGCGACTACGTCGAACATCGTGTGCGCGCCGGCGTCCTGGAATACGGGATCGTCGAGATGCTGGTCGACGCCGGGTTGGGTGCACGAATGGGCCGCGAGGGGTTGGTCCACCACGGCATCGAACTGCGCTTTGAGAACCAGGCGCACCGCATCAACTTCCTCGAGTTGGCCGACGGACGCGCGATCACCGTCTACGGCCAGCAAGAGGTGGTCAAGGACCTCATCGCGGCTCGTCTGGAGTTCGGCGGGCCCCTCTACTTCGACGCCGAAGTCACGTCCATCGATGGTCTGGTTGACGCACCATCGATCGTGGTCGAGACGGCGGAGGGACCGATTCGCATCAACGCGACCTACGTCGCGGGCTGTGACGGCACCCACGGGGTGACGAGCACGGCGATTCCTTCGAGCGAGAGGCGCCGCTACGAACGGGTGTATCCCTTCGCGTGGCTGGGCATCTTGGCCCACGCGACGCCCGTGAACGAGGAGCTGATCTACAGCCGCCACGAGCGGGGATTCGCGCTCTATTCGATGCGCTCGCCCGAGGTCGTGCGGCTCTACCTCGGGGTCTCGCCGGACGAGAAGCTCGAGGACTGGTCGGACGATCGGATTTGGGACGAGTTGGCCCGGCGCCTGTCAGTCGGCGACGGACTTGAGCTGAACGTCGGAGAGATCTTCGAGCGCGGTATCACCGCGATGCGCAACATCGTCCTCGAACCCATGCGACACGGTCGACTCCTGCTCGCCGGCGACGCGGCTCACATCGTCCCGCCGACGGGCGCCAAGGGGATGAACCTCGCCTTGGCCGACGTTCGCGTGCTCGTGCCCGCGCTGGTGGCCCAGCTGCGCGAGAACGACTCGCGACTGCTCGACGCCTATTCGGACACGTGTCTTCGCCACGTGTGGCGTGCCGAGGAGTTCTCGACCTATATGACCCAGATGCTGCACCCGCACCCGAGCGACGAGTTCGAGAACCGGGTCCAGTTGGCCCGTCTGCGCCAGGTCGTCGAGTCCGAACCGACCGCCCGAGCGCTGGCGCGCCACTACGTGGACGCCTGCAGCCTCTAGTCCCTAGAAGGGGTAGTCCGGCATGTCGGCCTGGGCGGTGACCCACTGGGTCTCGGTGTAGGCGTCGAGGTTCGCCTGACCGCCCATGCGCGACCCGTTGCCCGAGTTGCCGACGCCGCCAAAGGGAATGACCGGTTCGTCGGCGACCGTCTGGTCGTTGATGTGGATCGCGCCGGTCGGAATGCGACTCGCCAACTCGAGCGCGCGAAGTCCGTCACCGGTGAGGATCCCCAGGCTGAGTCCGTACGGGCTGTCCGAGGCGAGTGCCACGGCCTCGTCCAGGCTCGTGAAGGGCACGATGGGCGCGACCGGTCCGAAGACCTCTTCGGCGTAGGCCGGCGCGTGCGCGGGCACGTTGGTCAGCACCGTCGGGCGATAGAACAGCTCCTCGTAGGTGCCCCCGGCCACGAGCGTGCCACCGGCGGCCACCGAAGCGTTCACCATCGCGTGGACCTTGTCACGTTGGGTCGCGTCGATCAGAGGACCCATCGCCACCTGGCCCGACATCGGATCGCCCACGGGCAGGTGATTGGCGTGCTCGCCCAGCACGCGCGCGTACTCGTCGGCGATGCGCGCGTCCACCAGGTGGCGTCCGGTCGTCATGCAGATCTGACCTTGGTGCATGAAGGAGCCGAAGGCGCCGACCGAGGCGGCCTTGTCGATGTCGACGTCGTGCATGATGATCAGCGCGGAGTTGCCGCCGAGCTCGAGGTGGACGCGCTTGAGGTTCTGCGCGGCGAGCGCGCCAACCTTGCGCCCCGCCTGGGTCGAGCCGGTGAAGGCGATGACGCGCACACGCGGATCGGTCACGATCGCCTCGCCCACATCGACGCCGCCCGGCAGCATCGAGAACACCCCGGCGGGCACCCCGGCCTCTTCGAAGACGCGCGCGAGGACGACGCCACCGCAGACGGCCGTGCGAGGGTCCGGCTTGAGGATCACGGAGTTGCCGAGCGCGAGGGCTGGGGCGACCGAGCGGATCGACAAGATGACCGGGAAGTTGAATGGGGCGATGACGCCGACCACGCCGGCGGGCACGCGGCGCGCGAAGCTCAGACGGGGCAGCTCGCTGCGAAGGATGTCACCAACGGGCTGTGAGGCGAGGGCCGCGGCCTCGAAGCACTCTTCGGACGCGACGTGGATCTCGAAGTCGGCGGTGGGGCCGATCTTTCCGGACTCTCGCATGATCCAGCTCGAGATCTCCTCGGCGTGGTCGACGAAGAGCTGGCCGGCCCGGCGCATCACCGCGGCGCGCTGGTTGAAGAGCAGTTCGGCCCACGCGCGTTGGGCGGCCGCGGCGGCGGTGGCCGCGTCGGCGACGTCGGCGACGCTGGCGCGCCCCGCTCGTCCGATCTCCTTGCCGGTCGCGGGCTCGATGACCGGTGCGTCACCGGCGCCACCGTCGCGCCACCCGTCGAGAAGAATCTTGGACTGCCACGTGGCAGCGTCTAACAGGCTCATCGTGCCCCCCAGTGAATCGTGTGTTGATTGCTTAGCACAGGTTTGCTAGGTTTCTGCGGTAGCGCAGCGTGGCGTGGCAAGTTCGCAGGGGGGCCATGTTTCTACGTCAGCATTGGTACGTTGCCGCGCTCTCGAACGAAATCGGCGAGCAGCCGATGTCGAGAATGATCCTCGGCGAGCACGTGGCGATGTTTCGCGATTCGTCCGGCACCGTCGTCGCGCTCGCGGACCGCTGCCCGCATCGGGGCTATCCGCTGTCGTTGGGCCGCGTCGTCGACGACCAGCTGGTCTGTGGCTACCACGGATTCACGTTCGACTGCTCGGGCACGTGCGTCGCCGTTCCCGGTCAGGACCGCATCCCCACGCGCCTCGACGTGCGCACCTATCGCGTCGTCGAACAGGGATGTTGGGTGTGGATCTGGATGGGCCGCGGCGAGGCCGATGTCGCCACACTGCCGGCGACGCCGTGGCTGGCCGATAGCGAGCACTGGTCCGTCGTATCGGGCGCGGTCAAGATCGACGGCGCGTTCTCTCTCTTGGTTGACAACCTGCTCGATCTCAGCCACGAGACGTACCTGCACAACGGTTCAATCGGCACGCCCGAAGTGGCCTCGACGCCCATCGAGGTCGAAGTCGACGACGCCAATCGTGTCGTGCACGTGTACCGGCACATGAGCGGCGTCGAGTGCCCGCCGTTCTATTCGCGCACTACTGGTCTGGAGGGCCGGGTGGATCGCTGGCAGGACATCGACTACCACGCGCCCGGGTACTACCAGCTCAACTCGCGCATCGCCGAGGTAGGCCGGCCCCCGCTGCCCGACGGATCCGACGATCACGCCTTCCACATGAAGATCTTCTACGGCCTGACGCCATCGAGTGAGACGTCGGTGTGGGACTTCTGGGCCCTCGCGCGGGACTTTTGCGTGGGCGACTCAGAGATCGACGTGTTCTTGGCGAAGATGCAGTCGGGCGTCGTCCAAGAGGACGTGGACGCGCTCAACGTGCTCCAGCGCCGCGCGGCCGAGAGTCCCGAGGTGAGCGAGGTCAGCATCAAGATCGACCGCGGCGCCTTGGCGGCGCGGCGGATGCTCAAGGACTTGGAAAACTAGACAATGCCTCCGATCAGGGCGTGTCGAAAGAATCTTCATATGAATGAAGAAAAAGCCAGAAAAAGTGTTTTTGGCCGCTGTTCAGTGTGATAAAACACAGCAACCATTATTGAGGGGGGTCAGTAGATGAGTAACGAGCAGACGGTGGGCGAATCCCAGGGGCCGGGAACCATCCCGGGCTGGGGCAGCCTTGAGTTCAGCCGACGGATGGGCCTGAAGGCCCTGGGCGTGGCGGCCGCAGCCGGGGGAGTGAGCGCCTTGACCGACGCCGCCGCGAGCTACGGGGCGACCAAGAGCACCGTGATCAAGATCGGCTTCGTGACGCCGTCGACCGGGGCGCTCGCGTCCTTCGCCGGACCGGACAACTACGTGCTCAAGCTCGTGCGCGCCTCGCAGTACTTCGCCAAGGGCATCAAGCTCGGTGGCACGACCTACAAGATCCAGATCATCACGGCCGACAGCCAGTCGAGCCCGTCGGTGGCCGCTCAGGTCACCACCCAGCTCATCCAGGCCAAGGGCGTGGACATCGTGGTGACCAGTTCGGCACCCGAGACCGCGGTGCCGGTGTCGACCGTGTGCGAGCAGGCTGGTATCCCCTGTGTCTCGACGGTCGTGCCGTGGGAGGCGTGGTACGTCGGCCTCGGCGGGACCCTCTCGGCCCAGGGCCAGGCCCAGTCGGGCGGCTTCAAGTACTGCACGACGTTCTTCTTCGGTGTCCCCGAGTTCGTCGAGTGCTTCTTGCCGATGTGGAACCGC
>DATIVP010000095.1:0-2932 GCA_035465755.1 Acidimicrobiales bacterium
ACGCCGGACGCATCGACGTCGCACTCGTGAACGGCGACTCCCTGCTCGTCAAGGACCCCCTGTCACCGACGAGCACCTCGCTCGCCACGCAGTTCGTGCGCACGGTGTCCGTCGCCCTCGGCGTCGCAAAGGCCCAGTCGCGCGCCGGCCTGACGGCGAGCCAGATCGCGACGCTCGCTCAGGCGACTCCCCTGAAGATCGCCAGCGTGCACGCGGGCAAATCGAGCCGCGGGCCCGATCCCACGACGCTGATCGGCATCATCTTGATCTTCATCATGCTCTCGCAGTACCTGGGCTGGATCCTCGTCGGCGTGATGGAAGAGAAGTCCAGCCGCGTCGTCGAGGTCCTCCTCGCCACCGTGCGGCCTCTGCAGGTCATCACCGGCAAGGTCCTCGGCATCGGTCTCGTGGCCTTCGCGCAGGCGGGCGTCATCGTCGCCTTCGCCCTCGTCCTGGCCCGCGTGGTGGGCTCGAACCTGATCCACGGCACCGCACCGTGGGTCCTCGTGAGCGTTCTGGTCTGGCTGGTGCTGGGCTACACGTTCTACTGCTGGATCTACGCGGCCGCGGGCTCCATGGTCGAACGCCAGGACCAGGCCCAGACCCTGGCCTTTCCCCTCACCCTGCCGATGATCTTCGGCTACGTGATCTCCCTGACGGCGGTCAGTTCCGGATCGGCGGCGACCTGGTTCAAGGTCTTCGCCTACGTGCCCTTCACCGCGCCCTTCGCCATGCCCGCCCTCGTGGGGATGGGCGAAGCGACCTGGTGGCAGTTCAGCGCCGCGGTGGCGATCGACCTGGTCTGCACCGTCGCCATCGCTCGCGGGGCCGCCACGATCTATCGGCGCGCCATCCTGCGCACCGGCTCGCGGGTGAAGCTGCGCGAGCTGCGCGAGCGGCGCGTCGCCTAGCGCGCTCGAGGTCGCCGGCGGAGGCGTTGCTAGGGTTGGGCATGGCCGACCAACCACAGAGTCGGCGGCATCGCGCGCGGTCACGTTCGGCTTCCCCGGAAAACGGGGACGAATCGGGCGACCCCGGTGCCGCCCCACTCGCCGCATCGCCTCGCCGTCGCGCGCGGCGCCGACGTCGCGCACGGGCGTGGATCATCGCCGGAATCGTCCTGCTCATCCTGGTGGCCGGGGGCGTCGGCGGCGCCTACCTCTACGCCCAGAACCGCTTCAACGCGATCCCCAAGATTCACGTGCACCACGAGCGCTACGTCGCGCCCGGCAAGCCCTTCAACATCCTCGAAATCGGCTCGGACTCGCGAGTCGGCCTGACGGGAGCCTTGGCGAACCAGACGGGCGCCTCCACCGGCCAGGCGTCGGGTCAGCGCAGCGACGTCGTCAAGATCATGCACGTCGATCCCAACGCCGGCACCATCTCGATCCTGTCGATTCCGCGCGACACGACGGTGACCCTCCTCGCCAACCAGTCCCTCTACGGCAACTACAACCGCATCAACGTCAACTACGGCCAGGGTCCGTCCCTGCTCGCCCAGACCATCACGGCCAACTTCGGCATCCCGATCAACTACACCGTCCAGGTCTCCTTCGGCGGACTCGTCAACGCGGCCGAGGCCATCGGCGGGGTCTACCTCGACTTCCCCTACCCCGCCCACGACTCCTACTCGGGGCTGCACATCACCCACGCGGGCTGTCAGCTCGTCAACGGCGCGGCCGCCCTCGCCGTGGCGCGCAGCCGTCACTACTACTACAACGTCAAGGGCATCGGCGTCTGGCCGGCCAACGCCATCAACATGACCTACGACCAGCTCGCCCAGGACGGCTGGATCTACGACGGCACGAGCGACTACGGGCGTATCGATCGCCAGAACGCGTTCCTGCGCGCGATGATCAATCGCGTCAAGGGCAGCCTCGGCAACCCCCTCGCCATGAACAACTTCCTCTCGAAGATCCCCCAGGGCGTCTCGATCGACTCGAAGTTCACGCTGAATCAGATGATCGGCCTGGCTCTCAAGTTCCGCCACTTCAACCCGGCCAACATGAAGACCTACACCCTCGCCACCACCGGCGCGACGGTGAACGGCGCCGACCTGTTGTTCGTCCAGCAGCCCGCGGCCCAGCAGATGCTCGTCGACATCTTCGGCTCCGAGCTCATCGCGCCCACCAACCCACCGCCCAACGAGGCGTTCCAGACGCCCCCGCCGCCGGTCATCACGCCCCCAACATCCGCGGTGACGACGACCACGCGCGCACCCTCTCACTCGAGCACGACCACGCGCGGGTCCTCGCACTCGACGACACCGCCCGCTTCCACGACGACGACGCTGCCCACGACCAGCGCGCCGTCCTTCGATCCGGTGCCCTGCGCCGGCCCGTGAGAACGACGCCGTAAGGTCGTTTCGATGACCCACGCTCTGGAGATCGAGACGGCGCGCCTGCGCCTCGTGGCCCTCTCGCCCGAGACCCTCGAACAGCTGCTCTCTCGCGAAGACGGGGACACGCCGCGCCACCAGGGTCTTGCCTTCGAGAGCGACTTCTTTGAGACGGTGAACGACCTCTTCCTCACGATTCACCTGAACGGTCTGCGCCGGCATCCCTCGTCGCCGGGCTGGTTCGTGCGCGCCATCGTGCGCCGCGACGACGAGCGGGTGATCGGCCACTGCGGCTTTCACGGAGTCCCCCAGGACGTGGGGCGCGCCGAGATCGGCTACACCATCTTCGCGCCGTTTCGACGTCAGGGCTTCGGGGCCGAGTCGGCCCGCGGCCTGGTGGAGTGGTCGCGCGAACAGGGTTGGCCGGTGGTGGTGGCGACGGTCGCGCCCGCCAACGCGGCCTCGGTGGGACTGCTCAGGCAGCTCGGCTTTCGCCAGAGCGGCGTCCAGCAAAACGCCGCCGGCGCCGACGAGTGGGTCTTCGAGTTCTCACCCGACTGAGATCGCGTCGCACTTCGACACGTCCCTCGTCGC
>DATIVP010000096.1:0-4608 GCA_035465755.1 Acidimicrobiales bacterium
CGGCGGCACCGAGGCCGTCGAGCACGCGGTGCGGATGGCTCGCCTGCACACGGGCCGGCACAAGGTCCTCGCCCAGTACCGCAGCTACCACGGCGCCACGTCCACCTCGATCAATTTGACCGGCGACCCGCGACGCTGGCCTAACGACGACGCCACCGCCGGCGTCGTGCACTTCTTCGGACCCTTCCTCTACCGCTCTCACTTCCACGCGAGCACCGAAGCCGAGGAGCGCGACCGCGCGCTCGAGAATCTGGAGGCGACGATTCGATTCGAGGGCCCTTCGACGATCGCGGCAATCATCCTGGAGACGGTGCCCGGCACCGCGGGCATCATGGTGCCGCCGGCGGGCTTCCTCGCCGGCGTGCGCGAGATCTGCGACCGCTACGGCATCGTCTACATCGCCGACGAGGTGATGGCTGGCTTCGGCCGCACCGGCGAATGGTTCGCCTACCAGGCCCACGGAGTCACACCCGACCTCGTCACCTTCGCCAAGGGAGTGAACTCGGGCTACGTGCCCATGGGCGGCGTCGTGATCAACGAGGCGATATCTGCGACCTTCAACGATCGCGTCTATCCCGGCGGACTGACCTACTCGGGTCACCCGTTGGCCTGCGCGGCGGCCGTGGCGACCATCGAGACCTTCGAGCAGGAGAGCATCGTCGAGAACGCCAAGCGCATCGGCGAGGAAGTCCTGCGCCCGGGCCTGCAAGAACTCGCCGCGAAGCACCAGGTCATCGGCGACGTGCGCGGCCTGGGTGTCTTCTTCGCTCTCGAGCTCGTCAGTGACCGGGCGACCAAGGAGCCGCTCGCCCCCTACGGGTCGAGCTCGCCGGCGATGAACGAGATCATCGCGGCCGCGCGCGCCGAGAGGTTGCTCATCTTCACCAACTTCAACCGCATCCACGTCGTGCCGCCGTGCACCATCACCGACGAGGAGGCCCGCGACGGCCTCGCGCGCCTCGACCGCGCGCTCGCCGTCGCCGCCCCCCACTACCGCGGGTCGTGACCGACGACCGTCGCGCCCTCGTCGCGGCGCAGCTGCGCGAGCTCGGTCACGAGTTCGTCGCCCATGACCTCTCGGACGCCACCCTCGACGCTTTCGAGAGTGCCGTGCGGATCCTCCTGCCCCTGGTGCGCGCCGAGCCGATCCGCGAGTGGGTCCCGCGCGTGGAGTTGTCCGAACGCGTCGAACTGCCAATACCCGACGAGGCGGCGGCGAGCGCGAGCCTGGCCTTTGCCCACTCGCTGGTCGCCGGCGGGTCGAACCCCATGGGACTCGGAGCCAAGCTCTGGCGCGAAGGTGACATCGCCGCCATGCGCGTCACGTTGGGTCGGGCCTTCGAGGGTGCCCCCGGTCGCTCACACGGGGGCGTCATCGCCTCGCTCGTCGACGAGACGATGGGGCTTGCCGCGTCGATGAACGGAGCCTTCGGCCTGACGGCCAACCTCTCGATCACCTACCGCGCGGCGGCACCACTCGACGAGCCGATCACTGCCCGCGGTTGGATCGCCTCGCGCGAGGGCCGCAAGGTCCACCTGGCGGCGTCGGTCACCTCGGGCGACCTGCTGATCGCCGAGGCCACCGCGCTCTTCATCACGATCGAGCCGGGCAGTCTGACCGGCTCGTAGGCAGGAGCTAGCGAGCGCCGCACACCGACGAGTTGTTGATGCCCGTCTGACCACCGCCGTCACCGCCCGAGGTGCCGAACGCGCTGCTGTTGGGCCCATAGACGTCGTTGTGAGCATTGAAGGCACCGGACTCGGCCGACGTGCCACACTGGGCGTTCGCCGAGGCCGTGCCGTAGGAACCTGGACTCGCCGGGCTCGCCATCGCCAGGCCGGCCGGCGCGACGCCCAGCGTCGCGCTCGCGACCACAATCATTGACCACTTCGACAGATTCCTCATTCGCCCCCCCTTAATGACGTGCCAAATGACGTCATCCACGACGCACTTTCCACCACGTCGCGAACGTATCACCCGCTGCGCTGACGGCACTGGGACATGTCGAAACGGCGAAGTAGGCCGACGAGACCCGATCGTCATCGTCGCTCGTGAGGTCATCGGACCGTTTGAAGGAAGTTCACCCTCGTTAGGATCACCTCATGCCTGCCGTGACCGTTGACAATCCGCTCGAACTGCCCCGCGTCGTGGTGCCTCTCGCAGGCGACCGACCTCGCCGCGTGAAGTCGATCACGACCGCCCCGCGCGGCCTCGAGGGCGAGGGATTCCCGGTGCGACGCGCCTTCGCCGGCGTGGACCTGGCCGACCTCGACCCCTTCGTGCACATGGACCAGATGGGCGAGGTCGACTACGGCCCAGGCGAGCCCAAGGGAACCCCGTGGCACCCGCACCGCGGATTCGAGACCGTGACCTACATGATCGAGGGCACGTTCTTGCACCAGGACTCCATCGGCGGCGGCGGCGTCATCCAGAACGGCGCCACCCAGTGGATGACGGCCGGCGCGGGCATCCTTCACATCGAGCGCCCGCCGGACGCCCTCATCGACTCGGGTGGTCTCTTCCACGGCATCCAGCTCTGGGTGAACCTGCCGGCCAAGCTCAAGATGACCAATCCGCGCTACCAGGACATCGAGGCCGGCGCGGTCACCCTGCTCACCAACGAGGCCGGCGACGCGATCATCCGCGTCATCGCGGGTTCCCTGGGCGACGCCGGCGGCCCGGGCAGCACGCACACGCCGATCTCGATCGTGCACGCGTCGCTTCTGCCCGGCGCCCAATTGGCCCTGCCCTGGCCCGCGGGCTACAACGCGCTCACCTACGTGCTGGCCGGACAAGGCAGCGCGGGGCTCGATCGCCACGCGATCGGCGAGGGCCAGATGGCGGTGCACGTCGACGGCGACTACGTGGTGCTCGCCGCCAACGAGACCCAGGACTCGCGGACCCAGGCCTTCGAGGTCCTAATCCTCGGTGGCGAGCCGATCCGCGAACCCGTCGCCGCCTACGGACCCTTCGTGATGAACACGCGCGCCGAACTCCAGCAGGCCTTCGACGACTTCCAGGCCGGGCGCCTCGGACAGATCCCGGCCGACCACATCTAAGACTCGGTCGCGGCCTCGCGGTGCACGAGGAAGGTGCCCGTCGCGCGGCTCACCATCTCACGCTGGGCGTTCGTCACGGTCGCCTCGGCGAAGGCGATCTGGCGCGCCAGACGGACGACCTCGCCGCGCACCACGTAGGTCTCGCCGCGCGCGGCGGGGCGCATCAGTTCGGTCGCGATCTCGATGGTCGAGTTCGTCCGGTCCCGTCCCGCGAGCGCGGCGTTGATCGCGAAGTTCATGGCCGCATCGAGGAGAACCGCGTGCACCCCGGCCTGGACCGTGCCGTGCGGATTGCAGGCGAGCGCGGTGGGCGTGAACGTCCCCTCCGCCCAGCCGAGGTCCTCACCGTCCACCCCGTAGGCGATGAAGTCACCGCCCAGATCGCCGATGATTCCCATGCCGCCGTCGCCCAACCAGCGGTCCATGTTGCGCCGTTCTCCCACGGAGCCGACGATAGTGCGGCCCCGTCTAGGCTTCGCTCGTCACCAGTCGAAAGGTACGAACATGCACGACGCGGTCATCGTCGACGCCCTGCGAACCCCGGGCGGCAAGCGCAACGGCAAGCTCCGCAACTGGCACGCGGTCGACCTCGCGAGCGAGGCCCTGCGCGCACTGCAGACTCGCAACAACCTCGACCCGGCGCTCGTCGACGACGTCATCATGGGTTGCGTCTCCCAGACCGGTGAGCAGGCCTTCAACGTCGGACGCAACGCGGTGCTGGCGGCGGGCTGGCCCGAATCGGTGCCGGCCACCACGATCGACCGCCAGTGCGGCTCGTCCCAACAGGCGCTGCACTTTGCGGCCCAGGGCGTCATGTCGGGCGCCTACGACGTCGTCGTCGCGGCCGGCGTCGAGGTGATGACGCGTGTTCCCATGGGCTCGTCGATCGGCAAAGACTCAGGCTTTCCCTTCGGGCCGCGCGTCACCGAGCGCTACGCCCCCGTGGGCGGTCTGCGCAACCAGGGCATCGGCGCCGAGATGATCGCCGAGCAGTGGGGCATCACCCGCGAGCAGCTCGACGCCTTCAGCGTCGAGAGCCACCGGCGCGCCGCGCGCGCCACGGCCGAGGGCCGCTTCGAGCGCGAGATCGTGCCGATCGCCGTGCGCGACGACGACGGTCGTCCCACCGATGAGATCATGACGGCTGACGAGGGCATCCGTCCCGACTCCTCGGTCGAGGCCCTGGCCAACTTGAAGCCCGCCTTCCAAGAAGGCGGCAAGGTCACGGCGGGCAACTCCTCGCAGATCACCGACGGCGCCTCGGCGGTGCTCATCATGTCGGCCGAGCGAGCCGAGGAACTCGGCTACACGCCTCGCGCGCGCTTTCACTCCTTCGCCCTGGCCGGCGTCGACCCGGTCACGATGCTGACCGGACCCATCCCGGCCACGCAGAAGATCCTCGCCCGAGCGGGACTGAGCCTCGATGACATCGACCTCGTCGAGATCAACGAAGCCTTCGCCTCGGTCGTGCTCGCCTGGCAGAAGGAGCTCGGCGCCGACCTGGCGAGAGTCAACGTGAACGGCGGGGCGATCGCGCTCGGCCACCCC
>DATIVP010000097.1:0-11312 GCA_035465755.1 Acidimicrobiales bacterium
GTAGAACCCCTGGCCCGACTTGCGGCCCAGGAGTCCCGCCTGGACCATGCGCGAGAGCAGGGGTGGCGTCGCGAGGTGGCTCTCCTTGAACTCCTCGTAGAGCGACTCGGCGACGGCCATCGTGGTGTCGAGGCCGATCAGGTCGGTCAGGGCGAGCGGGCCCATCGGGTGCGCGCAGCCCACCACCATCCCGGTGTCGATGTCGTCGGCGGTGGCGAATCCCGACTCGAGCATGCGGATCGCCGAGAGCAGGTAGGGGATCAAGAGGGCGTTGACCACGAAGCCCGCGCGGTCCTTGGAGTCGATCACCTTCTTGTTGAGCGCCGTCGAGGCGAAGTCCTTGATGCGCGCTGTCGTCTCGGGCGCAGTCAGCAGCGAGGAGATCACCTCGACCAGGCGAAGGACCGGCACCGGGTTGAAGAAGTGCATGCCGATGACCTGCTCGGGACGGCGCGTCGCCATGGCGAGCTTGATGATCGGGATCGAGGAGGTGTTCGTCGCGAGGATCGCCGTCGGATCGCTCACCACCGCGTCGAGGCGGCTGAAGACCTGGACCTTGGTCGCCTCGTCCTCGGCGACCGCCTCGATGACCAGCTGGCGGTCGGCGAAGCGGGTGAAGTCCTCGGTGAAGCTCAGGTTGCTGCGCGCGGCGTTGGCCTCCTCTTCGGGCATCTTGCCCGCCGCGACGGCGCGGTTGAGCGACCTCTCGATGCGCGCGACGCCGGCGGCCAGGGCCTCGGCGTTGCGCTCGAGGACGATGACGTCAGAGCCGGCGCGCGCCGCGATCTCGGCGATGCCCGAGCCCATCAGGCCGCAGCCGACTACACCAATACGATCCACGGGGACCTCCTTGTTCGTGGGCCGACGGGCCCGCGCCCTTGAAGTGTAGGTCGCCCGGGGCGACCCCCCGTGGGCCCCGTCGTCGTTCACTACCATGGCCACGTGGCGGCGCGGCCGCCGGAGAGGCTCGATCATGGACAGTGTCAACATCATCGTGGAGATCCCGCGGGGCAGCCAGAACAAGTACGAGTACGACCACGAGACCGACACCATCTTCCTTGACCGGCACCTCGTGGTCTCGATGGGTTACCCGGCTGAGTACGGCTTCATCCCCGACACCCTGGGCGGCGACGGCGACCCGCTCGACGCGCTGGTCCTCACGGCCTACCCGACGTTCCCGGGCTGTCTGATCAAGGCGAAGGTCCTCGGCATGTGCCTCATGACCGACGAGAAGGGCGAGGACGCGAAGCTCCTCGCGGTGCCCGCCTACGACCCGGCCTGGAAGGACGCGACCGATATCGCCGACGTGCCCAAGGCCGAGCTCGATCGCATCGCGCACTTCTTCACCGTCTACAAGGACCTCGACGAGGGCAAGTGGATGAAGGTCGAGAACTGGGTCGGGCGCGACGCGGCGCTCGCCGAACTGCAGGCGTCGAGGGACCGCTTCACCCATTAGGTTGCGAGGCGTGGAGCCATCCACGTCGTCGCGCGCTCGCGGGTACCTGGTGAGCCTGGCCAGCACCCAGGCGATCTTCTTCGCGCTCCTTTCGTGCTGCGTAGCCATCGACCACTCCGAGACGGCCCAGGTCGACGGCGTCTCCTTCTACGGCGTCTATCACCGCACGGTCGTCCTGCTCGCCCTCGCCTTCGTGGTGGCCGCCTGGGGGCTGTGGAAGGCGGCGGGGAACTACGCCGATCTCGGCGCGCCGGCCCTCACCGTCTACGGCGTGCGCGTGGTCGCCCTGGGGCTCTTCGTCGTGATCGCCACCCCCTTTAACCAGGGGACGTTCCTCAACTGGACCCACATGACGGCCGGCGTCGCCATGGCCCTCGTCCAGGGCGCCATCACGATCGCCCTGGTGAGGTGGGCCTCGCGGCCGGCGGCGTGGGGCGCCTTTGGCGTCCAGCTCTTCGGCGGCCTGCTGGCGGCGTTCTCCCTGCCCGACTGGCACTTCCCCTACATGTTGACGGGCGAGGTGATCTACCAGGTGGGCTTCGCCGCGGCGCTGCTCACGTGGATGGTCGTGCTCGCGAGCGCGCCGCTACGCGTTCAGGCCGCGACCATCGAGTAGGCGATGACGTGCAGGGCGCGCAGCCAGTCCTCGTTGGAGATCGCCAGGTTCTGCTCACCCTGGAGGGCGATCTGGCCGAAGAACAGCGCGTACCACACGCGCGCGAAGGCGATGGCCGTCACGCCCTCGGCGAGCAGACCCTTGGTCTCGAGCGGCGTCACCCAGTGGACGATCAACTCTCCCGCCTCCTCCTTGGCCGCGAGGATGCCGGCCGAGGCCGCCTGGTTGTGCTGGGCGAAGGACATCGACTCGATGCGCAGCAGGCGCCCCTCGGTGCGCTCGGGCGTCTGGGCGTCGTAGATCATCTGCGAGAGTGCCGCGCGCAGGTCGTTCGTCGTCTCGACCTCGCGCAGCGGCGTCGTGAAGGTCTCGGCGTTGCCCACGAGCACCTGGCGATAGCGGTGCACGATGGTGGCCGCGATCAGCCCCTCGCGGTCCTCGAAGTAGCTGTAGAGCAGGGCGACCGAGATGCCGGCCTCCATGGCCACGCGCTTGACCCGGAACTGGGTCAAGCCGTTCTTCTCGATCTCGTGGGCGGCCGCCTCGAGGATCTTGTCGCGCGTCACAGGGCGAGATTACTGCGGTTCTTCGGCTCTCCTCAGAGCTCGGCGCTCCAGTCGCGGCTCGAGAGGATTTCGGCCAGGCGCGCGAGGAAGCGCGCGGCGTAGGCACCGTCGATCACCCGGTGGTCGAAGGTGAGAGCCACCAGGCCCACCGAGTGGATGGCGATCGACTCGCCGCCGTTCGCGTCGGTCACGACGACGGGCTTGCGGGTCACACCGTCGGTCGAGAGGATCGCCACCTGGGGCTGGTTGATGATCGCCCCGGTCATGAGAGTGCCGAAGGGACCGGGGTTCGTGATGGTGAACGTGCCCTTGGCCGTGTCGTCGACGGTCAACTTCTTGGTGCGGGCCCTCGTGGCGAGGTCGCGCACGGCGCGGGCCATCTGGGTGAGGCTGTGCGCGGGCGCGTCGCGCACTACCGGCACGATGAGACCCGCGCCCTCCACGTCGACCGCGATGCCCAAGTTGATGTCGTGGTGCACCACGAGCTCGTCCTCGCCGACCGAGGCGTTGAGGTGCGGGAACTCGCGCAGGGCTTCGACCACGGCCAGCGCGTTGAAGGGCAGGTAGGTGAGCGAGAAGCCCTCGGCCTCCTTGAAGGAGGCGCCGACGCGCCGGCGCAGCGCGTCGACGCGCTCGTAGTCGATCTCACGGGCCATCAACGTGTGCGCGCTGGTGGCCTTGGAGCGAACCATGTGCTCGGCGGTGAGCCGTCGGATCTTGGTGAAGGGGATCACCTCGTCGCCACCGCGCCGCGGCGCGCCAGCGGCGATCGCGGCCTCGACGTCCTTGCGGGTGAGTCGACCCCGGGGGCCGGTCCCGGTCACGTCGCTCGCCGAGAGGCCGTTCTCGCGCAGGAGCTTGCGCACGACGGGAGAGAGCGACTCGCCCGTTGCGTCCGGTGCGGCGGCCACGCTCGCGCTGGCCGCCGCGACGTGGGCGAGGACGTCGTCGCGGGTGAGTCGACCCTGGGGACCGGTCGCGACCACCTGGGCGGCGTCGAGGCCGTGCTCAGCGAGCAGGCGCCGAACGACGGGCGAGAGCGGCGCGTCGCTCGTGACGCGCGCTGGGCGCGTGCGGGCCTCCTCGCGCGCTGGCGCCGGCGCAGCCGCCGGGCTCGCACCTTGCGCCTCGTCGTCGCCGATGATGGCGAGCACCGTGCCGACGTCGACGGTCTCACCCTCTTTCACGAGGATGGACGAGAGCACGCCGTCGAACTGAGAGGGGATCTCGGTGTCGACCTTGTCGGTCGAGACCTCGAAGAGAGTGTCGCCCTTGGCGACGACGTCGCCGACCGCCTTGAACCACTTGGTGACGGTGCCGTCGGCGACGGTCTCGCCGAGCTGGGGCATGGTGACCTTAGCCACGGGTTGTCCTCTTTCGTGTTAGCACTAGACGGCTCGCAGTTGCTGGGCCATCCAGTCCGCGGTGAGCGGACGGTGGCGATAGGAGACGTTGGCGCCGCCGTGGTTGCCCTCTTCCAGCACGACCAGGGTGGCCTCGCCGCTGGCCTCGCTCGCGAGTCGCTCGGCGTCGCGCCAGGAGATCAGGCGGTCGCGCTTGGCGGCGATGACGAGCAGAGGCCGCGTGATGTTCGTGGCCCGGCCGGCCATCGAGAGGGTGCCCGCGACCTCGAGGGCGTCGTCGTCGCTGGCGCTGTGGCTGCGCGCGATGAACGCCGCGCGGGTGAGCGGGTTGAGCCCCGCCCACGAGGTCGAGAAGTCGTAGGGGCCGGTCAGGCACGCGGTGGCCGCGACCGCCAGATCGGCGCTGGCGATGCGCGCGGCGTAGTAGCCGCCCAGGCTCACCCCCCAGACGCCCACGCGCGCGGCGTCCACCTCGGGTTGCTCGGCGAGCGCGGCCAAGACCGCGGCGGCGACGTTCTCCCAGTCGGCGCGAATCGCGAGGTGCCCCGCCTCGCCCTGGCCCGGGCCGTCGAAGGCGAAGGTGGCCAGTCCGCGCGCGAGGAAGGACCGCTCCACCTCGCGGAACTCCTCCTTGGTCGAGTCGAGCCCGGCGATCAGCAGGACCGTCGGGCTGGCGACCTCGGGATGCGGCGTGCGCAGGATGCCCACGAGCGTCGTGTCCTCGAAGGCGACCTCAACGCGCCGCGCGAGGGGGGTGAGGTGGGCGAGGGCCGCACTCAGGGCCGCGACCGCCTTGGCGTGCGCGACCTCACGCTCCTCGGGCCGGTGATCGAAGAGGAACTGGGCGAAGTGGTAGTAGAGGGCTGCGCGCGCGAGGGCCTCGCCGGCCGAGAGGTTCCGGCCCTGGACGAGAGCCTCCTCGCCGAGGGCGAGGTGCTCGTCGGCCCCACTCGACCAGGCCCGACACCAGTCGTCCCAGCGCGTGAGGGGCTCGGTGATGCGCGCGTAGTCGCTGGGATCGACGCCGTTGGCGGTGAAACGCGGCGCCCAGTTGGCGACCGCCGCCTCGAGCAGCGCGTCGGACATAGCCCCCCTTGGCCTTGAGTAATTGCTCATGGTATCGGAGGATTTCAACGGGCGGCCAGGGCGCGGATCGTTAATTCTTTTCACGTCGAGCGAACTAATTTCACCCGCCTGCGATTGACGACTCCCCTGGGTGTCGTTAGGGTTGCGCAATCACTCACCGAGTGATCGGTCCCGGGGAACGCCGTAGGGGGATGCCCGGGGACGAACCAACGCAGGGGGGAATACATGAATAAAAGGGCGAAACTATTTCGCACGCTCGGAGTGTCGTCGATCGCGGCGGCCTCACTGGTGTCGGTGGCCTCGGTCAGCGGCGCCTCCAGTGGGTCCATCGCCAAGGGTCAGCCCGTCAAGATCGGCATCTCGCTGTCGCTCTCGGGTGACTTCTCGGCCGACGGCCTGGCCTTTCAGCAGGGCTACAAGCTCTGGGCGGCCGACGTCAACAAGACTGGCGGCCTGCTCGGCCACAAGGTCGTGCTCGACATCGTCTCGGACGCCTCGAGCCCGACCCAGGTGGTGACGAACTACCAGAAGCTCATCTCGGTGGACCACGTGAACCTGACCTTCGGGCCGTTCTCGTCGCTCCTGTCGCTGCCGGCCGCCAAGGCGGTCGCGCGCTACGGCTACGCGCTCGTCGAGGGTGCCGGCGGTGCGCCGTCGGTGTTCCAGGCGGGGCTGACCAACATCTTTGACGTCTCGCTGCCCGTCGCCAACGACCTGGTGCCCTTCTCGAAGTGGATCACCTCGCTGCCGGCGAGCCAGCGTCCCAAGACGGTGGCCTACGTGACCTCGAACGACCCCTTCACGGAGCCCCAGGTCACGACGATCGAGAAGACGCTGTCCAAGGCGAACATCAAGAGCGTGTACAACCACGTCTTCCCGGCCGAGGTGACCGACTACACGCCGATCGCCGACGCCGTCGCCGCCGCCAAGGCGCAGGTCGTCGTCCTCGGATCGGTCGACGTGCCCACGGTGTCCTCCTTCATGCAGGCCTTCGAGCAGTCGGGCTACAACCCCAAGGTCTTCATCGCCACCGGCGGACCCGACCAGGGCTCGACCTTCATCAAGGCGGTGGGCGCGAAGAACGCCAACGGCATGATGGTGCCCAACGCGTGGTACGGCGGCTCGTCGAACCCCTTGAGCAAGAAGATGGTCGCCGAGTACGTCAAGCTCTACGGCGGAACCGCCGCGGGCGTCTCCAGTGACGTCGCCGAGGCCTACTCGGTGGGCGAAGTGATCGCCCAGGCCGTCAAGGCCACGGGTGGCTTCGACAACCAGAAGATCATCAAGTACCTGCACGCCAAGGGCACCACCCTGCAGTCCGTGCAGGGACCGGTGCACTTCAACGCCCTGGGCATGAACACCACGCCCACGGCCTTCACCTTCCAGTGGCAGGGATCGAAGTTCGTCCAGGTCAACCCGGTGGGCGACCCCAACTCGGTCAAGGTCCTCTTCCCGAAGCCGGCCTGGGGTAAGTAAACCTTGAACTCGGTCGCACTGCTCAGCGCCGCGAAGGATGGCATCCTCACCGGGGCGGTCTACGCCCTGATGGCCACGGGTCTCACCCTGATCTTCGGCGTCATGGACATCATCAACCTGGCCCAGGGGATCCTCGTGATCCTCGGCGCCTACCTGAGCTACGCGCTGCAGGTGCACTGGGGCATCGACCTCTTCGTCGGCCTGCTGATCACGATCCCGCTGATGTTCATCGTCGGGATCGTGATCGAGCGGGCCTTCATCGGGCGCCTCAAGGGCCCGGAGAAGACGGCGATGTCGATCCTGGTCACCTACGCGGTGTCGCTGCTGATCGAGGGGACGCTCAACATGGTCTTCTCGGTCAATGACGTCCAGCTCCACGGATGGTACGTGGCGAAGTCCTTCGCCATCGGCTCGATCCACTTCGGCTACATCTACGTCGCTGGATTCATCCTGGCCGCGGTGCTACTGAGTTCGCTGTACTACATGCTGTATCGCACCCGATTCGGGGTGAGCGTTCGCGCGTCGCTTGCCGACCAGACCTCCGCGGCTCTGGTCGGCATCGACGTGCGGCGCGTATCGACGATCACCTTCGGCATCGGCGTGGCCATCACCGCGGCCGGCGGGATGGTTTACGGGGCGACGAATTCCTTCAACGCCTCCTCGAGCTACGACTTGATCTCGCGCCTGCTCACCATCATCGTCCTCGGCGGCATGGGCAGCCTCGGGGGAGCGCTGCTCGCCGGCGTGGGCATGGTCTTCGTCGGCGACATGGTCGGCGTCCTGTGGTCGCCGGTGTGGTCCTCGATGTCCTACTTCGTCGTGCTCGTCATCGTCCTGCTGTTCCGTCCGCAGGGCCTCTTCGGTCAGCAGTCCGCGAGGGTCGCCTGATGCTCGCCAAGAAGAACCTCTGGTGGCTCGCGGCCGCGGCCGCCTTCGCGCTCTTTCCGATCGTGGTCACCAACCCGCTCTACACCACCATCGGCGTCTTCACCGTCATCTACATGGCGTGCGCGACCTCGTGGAACATGTTCTCGGGCTACTCGGGCTACATCGCCCTGGGCTCGGCCGTCTTCTACGGCTCGGGCGCCTACACGATGGCCCTGCTCTCGATCCACCTGCACATGGCGGCCGGGTCCAGCCAGTTCTGGCTGGTGCCGGTCGGCGGCCTCGTCGCGATGGCCTTCGCCGCGCCGATCGGCTGGGTGGCCCTGCGCGTGCGGCGCCACACCTTCGTCGTGATCACGATCGCGGTGTTCTTCATCTTCCAGCTCGCCGCGATCAACTTCGGCTTCACCGGCGGGACGTCGGGACTCAACCTGCCCTTCATCACGTGGGGATTCCAGGACTTCAACAAGCCCTTCTACTACGCGGGCCTGGTCCTCGTGGTCTTCGCGACGCTGCTGTCGATCGCGGTGCGCCGCTCGCGCTTCGGCCTGCAGCTGCTCGCGATCCGCGACGACGAGGATCGCGCGCTGGGACTTGGCGTGAAGGTGAGCGCGGTCAAGATCACCGGCTTCACCATGTCGGCCTTCACCGTCGGCATGGCCGGGGCGCTCTACGCCATGTTCGTCGGCCAGATCTACCCGCAGTTCGTCTTCGATCCGATGTTCGACGTCTCGATCGCCCTGATGACGTTCCTGGGCGGCCTGGGCACGCTCACCGGGCCGCTGCTCGGGGCTCTCATCCTCGAAGCCAGCCAGCAGTACCTCACGGTGACCTTCTCCAACGGGTCGCTCTACCTGATCCTCTTCGGCGCGCTCTTTCTCATCGTGATCATCTTCATGCCCCAGGGAATCGTCGTCTACCTGCGCGACCGCATCACCAAGCGCGTCGAGCGCGAGCGCGCGGCCGTCGCGGCCAACGAGGCCGCGAGCCCCGACGTGGCGCTGGGGGGTGCGCGATGACGACGTTGCTGAGCGCCACGGGCGTGTCGAAGGCCTTCGGCGGACTGCAGGCGCTCTCGATGTGCAACCTCGAGGTCGAGAAGGGCTCGATCACCGGACTGATCGGACCTAACGGGTCGGGCAAGACGACGCTCTTCAACGTGATCACCGGCTACGTCAAGCCCGACGCCGGGACCGTCACCTTCGACGGCCAGAACATCACCAACGCGCGCCCCGACGCCGTGTTCTCCCTCGGCGTGGGCCGCACGTTCCAGCTGACGCGGATCTTCTCGCGCATCAGCGTGCTCGAGAACATGCTCATCGCCACCCAGCACGACGAGAGCTGGCTGCGCGGGCTGCTGCGCTCCAAGTCCTCCAAGGTCGAGGTCGACAACGCGATGGAGCTGCTCGACTTCGTGGGCATCGCCCGCCTCGCCGACCTGCAGGCGGGCGCGCTCTCCTACGGACAGCGCAAGCTGCTCGAGCTCGCCTACGTGCTCGTGGCCGACCCCGACGTGATCTTGCTCGACGAGCCGGCCGGCGGGGTCAACCTGACCCTGATCAACGGCATCGCCGAGAAGATCCGCACGCTCAACGCGGCGGGCAAGACCTTCTTGATCGTCGAGCACAACATGGAGTTCGTCATGAGCCTCTGCGACCACGTGACCGTCATGCACCAGGGATCGAACCTGGTGACGGGCACCCCGGCCGAGGTGCGGGCCAATCCCCTCGTCCTCGACGCCTACCTCGGCGGCGGCGACGAGGACGAGGACGACCTGCGCGAGGCGGTGGCCGGTGCCTGAGACCCCTTTCGTGAACTTCACCGGCGTGGTCGCCGGATACGGCGGCGGTGACGTGTTGAAGGGCGTCGACTTCACGGTCGCCCAGGGCGGCGTGACCTGCATCGTCGGGCCCAACGGCTCGGGCAAGTCGACTCTCCTCAAGACCGTGAGCGGACTCGTCAAGCCGCGCCTGGGCGAGATCTGGTTCAAGGGCGAGAACCTGGTGGGCAAGAGCCCGCGCGAGATCCTGAAGATGGGCATCGTCCAGGTCCCCCAGAACCACAGCCTCTTTCGCGAGATGACCGTCGAGCAGAACGTCGAGCTCGGCGCCTTCCTCGAGCGCGACAAGAAAGTGGTCGCTGAGCGCCTCGAGCGCATTCGCACGATGTTTCCCATCGTGTCCGAGCGCGCCAAGGACAAGGCGGGCGCCCTCTCGGGCGGCCAGCAGCGTCTGGTCGAGTTCGCGCGCTGTTTGATGCTCGAACCCGACCTGGTGGTGCTCGACGAGCCCTCGATGGGCCTGGATCCCAAGACGCTCAAGGTCATGTTCGCGACGATCAAGATGATGAACGAGGCCGGGCGCACGGTTCTGCTCGTCGAGCAGAACGCCCGCCAGGCCTTGAAGCTCAGTCACCACGGCGTGGTCCTCGAGAACGGGCGCGTGCGTCTCACCGGCACGGGCAGCGAGGTCTTGAACAACCCCGAGATCGGCGCGCTCTACCTGGGCGGGTCACTCGAAGAGGCGAGCCACGCACCAACACAGAAGGGACAGGCATGACCGGGCAACCGCGCGTCGGCTGGATCGGCGCTGGCCGCATGGGCACCGCGATGGCGACGCGCCTCGTGGCCGCCGGAGTCGACCTCACGGTGACCAATCGCACCCGCGCCAAGGCCGAGGTGCTCGGCGCGCTCGGGGCGAGCGTCGCCGACCGGCCGGTGGACCTTTCCACCTGCGAGGTGGTCTTCGTGATGGTCTCGGCCAACGCCGACTTAGAAGAGGTCGTCACCGGCCCCGACGGGGTGCTGAGCGGCGAGAGCGTGCCACGCATCGTGGTGGACTGCTCGACGGTCTCGACCGAGACCTCGGCCGGGGTGCGCGCGGCCTGCGACGCGCGCGGCGTCTCCTTCCTCGCCGCCCCCGTCTCGGGCAACCCCAAGGTCGTCTCCTCGGGTCGACTCACGATGGCCGTCTCGGGACCGCGCGCGGCCTTCGACGAGTGCGCGCCCTTCTTCGCCGAGCTCGGCACCGGGGCGACCTACGTCGGCGAGGGCGAGGGCGCGCGGCTCGTCAAGATCTGTCACAACATGATGCTCGGCATCGTCACCCAGGCGATGGCCGAGATCACGGTGCTCGCCGAGAAGGGCGGCATCGAGCGCAACGCGTGGCTGGCGTTCTTGAACGACTCGGTGATGGGCTCGATGTTCACCCGCTACAAGACCCCGGCCTTCGTGAACCTCGACTTCACCCCGACCTTCACGCCGACGCTGCTGCGCAAGGACTTCGACCTGGGCATGCACGCGGCCTACGAGCACGACGTGCCGATGCCGGTCTCGGCGCTGGTCACCGAGCTGGTCAAGGCCACCGTGGGCGCGGGCTACGAGGACCAGGACTTCGCGGTCCTGCTCTTGGAGGCCGCGCGCGGCGCGGGCATTACTCTCACCCCTGAGAACGTCACGATCGACGACGGACTGGGGGCGTGATGGAGGGCTTCGGACCGGTGATGAACACGCCCGGGCACATGGGTGTGGACTTCGAGACGCGCGTGAACTTCGAGCGCCTGCGCGACTACCGGCTGGCGCGAGCGCGCGCGGCCCTCGAGGCCAGCGAGTTCGGCGCGCTCTTGCTCTTTGACTTCTACAACATTCGCTACGTCTCGGGCACCTGGGTCGGCGGCGCGCTGGGCGACAAGATGACGCGCTACTGCCTGCTGACGCGCGGCGGCGAGCCCATCGTCTGGGACTTCGGCTCGGCCGCGCGCCACCACAAGCTCTTCGCGCCCTGGCTCGAGCCCGACAACTGCCGCGCCGGGATGCTGGGGCTGCGCGGGGCGATCGCGCCGCGCGCGGGCCTCTTCGAGTCCGC
>DATIVP010000098.1:0-1657 GCA_035465755.1 Acidimicrobiales bacterium
AGCGTCGAGGAGTCGATCGTGATCTTGGGTCCCATGGACCACGTGGGGTGCACCAGCGCGTCCGCTCTCGTCGCGCTGCGAAGCCGCTCGCGGCTCCAGCCGCGAAACGGTCCCCCCGACGCGGTGAGGATCAGGCGTCGCACGTCGGGGTGTCCGGGCGCGGTCGATGACGCCAGGCACTGGTGGATCGCGCAGTGCTCGGAGTCGATAGGCAGGATCTGCGCGCCCGGTGTTTCGCGCACCGCCGCCACCAAGGGCGCCGCGGCGATCAGGGACTCCTTGTTGGCGAGCGCCAGGCGCTTGCCCGCCGCGAGCGCCGCCATCGTCACGGGCAGGCCGGCGAAGCCGACGACCGCGTTGATGACGATGTCCGCGTGGGCCGCGAGCTCGCTCAAGCCCTCCTCGCCCGAGACGACGTCGACCCCCGCCTCGAGCAGTGCCGCCATCGCCGCGGCGTCGCCTTCGCGGGCGACGCCCACGCGCGCGACCTTGAACTCGCGCGCGATCGCCGCGAGGCGCTCTAGCTGGACGCCACTCGAGATCGCGACGAGTTCGAAGCGCTCGGGCTCACGACGCAGCACGTCGAGGGCCTGCGTGCCGACCGAGCCCGTCGCCCCGAGCAGCGCCACGCTGCGACGAGCCACGATCAGCCCAGATGCAGAACGCGGGTCAAGTAGAAGACCGTCGGCAGCGCGAAGAGCAGCCCGTCGATGCGATCGAGCAGCCCTCCGTGTCCGGGCAGGAGTCGGCCGAGGTCCTTCACGCCGAGGGTCCGCTTGAGCATGGACTCAAAGAGATCCCCGAGGGGGGCCGCCACCGACACCGCGGCCGCGAACTCGACACCGTGGGTCGTCGTCCAGGGACTGATCATCGGCAAGACCACGGCGCCCACCACGAGGGTGAGCAGCGTCCCACCGATCGTTCCCTCACGGGTCTTGTTGGGCGACAGGCGCCGGTTCAGGGGATGACGGCCCAGCCAGCGACCGATGAAGAGCGCACCCGAGTCGTTGGCGACCGTGAGAACGATCGTGCCGAAGAGGTAGGCCATGCCGTGGCGATCGACCGAGTACTGCGGCGAGATCATGAGCAGCGCGAAGGAACCCAGTACGCCAACCCAGACGTAGATGAAGATCGTCGCTCCCAGGCCGTCGAGAACGTCGATCGATCGCTCGGCGCTCGCGTACCAGAGGAAGCCGGTGACCACCAACAGCGCGGTCACCGCCGCGGTCGCGGCCAGACCGCGTTCGTAGGACGCGACGCCCAGCGTCAACACGGCGACCAGGCCCAGCAGGGTGGCCGGGTGCGCTCCACCGCGACGAAACGCCGCGTAGCCCTCGGCGGAGGCGAAGGCCAGCGCGCAGAGCACCAAGAGGGCGACCGGCAGGGGTCCAGCGACGAAGAGCGCCGCGACCAGTGCCCCGAGCAGCAGGCCGGTCGTGGTGGCCTGTGAGACACTCGCGGCCCGGCTCTGGCGAGCCGCGCGACCGGCCAGGGGATTCTCCGGTCGACGAGTGCGCTGGGCGCGCGGGGGCTCGGGACGCGGCGTCTCGTCAAGGATCTTCTCCTCGGCGACGACGTCTTCGGTGAGGACGAACTCCCAGGGGCGCGTCTCGTCCTCTTTCACCTCGCTCGCGAGGAATGACGCGTCGAACTGCTC
>DATIVP010000099.1:0-2591 GCA_035465755.1 Acidimicrobiales bacterium
TGTGAAAGCGCAGCTGCGAGCTGCGCGGGTCGCTTGCGCCGTAGTGTCCGCGCGTCCAGGTCGCCCAGACGCGTCGGGCCGCGCGGTACTTGGCGATCTCTTCGAAGAAGTCGATGTGGGCGTTGAAGAAGAAGGAGAGCCGCGGGGCCACGTCGTCCACGCTGAGACCCGCCTCGCGGGCGAGCTCGATGTAGGCAAAGCCGTTGGCCAGCGTAAAGGCCAACTCTTCGGCGGCGGTCGAGCCGGCTTCGCGGATGTGATAGCCCGAGACCGAGATCGAGTTCCACTTGGGCATCTCGGCCGCGGTGAAGGCCATCGTGTCGCGCACCAGGCGCATCGACTGACGCGGCGGGAAGACGAACTCCTTCTGGGCCTGGTACTCCTTCAAGATGTCGTTTTGCAGGGTGCCGCCGAGCAACGCGCGCGCAACGCCGCTCTCCTCGGCCTGGGCAACGAAGAGCGCGAGCATCACGGCCGCCGGCGAGTTGATCGTCATCGAGGTGGTGATCCGCGCGAGGTCGATGCCGGCGAAGAGGTCGCGCACGTCGGCCAGGGAGTCGATGGCGACGCCGCAGCGACCGACCTCACCCAGGGACATGGGATCGTCGGAGTCGAGTCCGAGCAGGGTCGGCATGTCGAAGGCGGTCGAGAGTCCCGTGCCGCCGGCCGCGATGATCTCGCGAAAGCGAGCGTTGGTGTCAAGCGCGGTGCCAAAACCGGCAAACATGCGCATGGTCCAGAGCTTCGAGCGGTACATCGAGGCGTGGATGCCCCGCGTGTAGGGGTAGGCGCCGGGGAATTCGCCCTCCTTGGGTCCATAGACCGGATCTAAGGGGATGCCCGAGAGGGTCGTGAAGTCGGCGTCGCGTGTCGGCGCCGCCTCGAAGGCGTCGCGCCAGGTCTCATACGGGCTGTCGGTCATCGTGGTCCTCCCGCTCCGAAGCGCAGTCTACGTGAGGCCCGGACGCGTCTCGAACGAGCGAGGTCGAACGCGACGAGGCGCTAGCGCTGGCGACTGGAGCGGCGCCTGATCCCGATGACGTAGCCGATGGCGAAGATCACCGCGATGACGACGATGGTCGAGGCGAGGGCCAAGGCCACCTTGATCACGCTGATCAGCACGACGAGGATGATCCCGGCCAGGACGATGAGACCGATGACGCGCAGTAGATCGTTCACGTTTCGACCTTAGCGACCGTCCGGGGCCATCAGAGGGGATCGGCGATCTGCAGCGCCAGCAGCGGCGCGGAGGCCTTGTTGATGCACTCCGCGTATTCGAGCTCAGGGCGCGAGTCGGCGACGACGCCCCCGCCGGCCTGGACGGTGGCCACGCCGTGGCGCAGCGAGAGCGTGCGGATGGTGATCGCGAAGTCGGCGTTGCCCGAGAGGGCGAAGTAACCAACCGCCCCGCCGTAGGGGCCGCGCCGCGTGGGCTCGAACTCGTCGATGAGCTCCATCGCGCGCACCTTGGGCGCGCCCGTGAGCGTGCCGGCCGGAAAGAGGGCGTTGAAGGCGTCAAAGGCGTCGAGGCCCTCGCGCAGGGTCCCCGAGACCTGGGAGACGAGGTGCATCAGGTGGCTGAAGCGCTCGACGTGCGCGAGGCGCTCGACCTCGACGGTGCCCGGTTCGGCGACCCGTCCCACGTCGTTGCGACCCAGGTCCACGAGCATGACGTGCTCGGCGATCTCCTTGTCGTCGGAGAGCACCTCGCGCTCGAGGGCCAGGTCCTCGGCCTCGTTGGCCCCGCGCGGGCGCGTGCCGGCGATGGGTCGAGTCGAGACGACGCCATCGGTCACGCGCACCAGCATCTCGGGCGAGGCGCCCACGATGTGCGAGTCGCCGGTATCGAGCAGGTACATGTACGGCGAGGGATTGAGCGCGCGCAGCACCCGATACAGGGTCAGGGGGTTGACCGACGTCGCCCGGCGGAACTGCTGGCTCGGCACGACCTGGAAGATGTCGCCGACGCGGATGTGGGCCTTGGCCGACTCGACGACCTCGGCGTAGCCGGCGGCCGAGAAGTTGGAGAGCCCGGCGGCGAGACCGCGCACGTCGACGTCGCGCCACGTGTGCGGGGCGGTCGCGACCAGGCGCTCGACACGCGGGTCGATCGGCGGGGGCGGGCCGAGGAGGGTGTCGACGAGTTCGTTGAGACGGGCCGCGGCCGTCGCGTAGGCGTCGCGGGGCTCGGCGTCGATCTCGGCCGAGACGACGACCGTCGTCGAGTGGCGCAGGTGGTCACAGATCAGCAGCGCCCCGGGAAAGGAGAAGTCGGCGTCGGGCCAGGGATCCTCGCCGGGATCGCGCTCGAGCCTCTCCAGGCGGCGCACGTAGTCGTAGGCGACGAAGCCCACCGCGCCGCCGAGGAAGTCGGGTAGACCGGCTGGCTGGAAGGCGCGATAGCGAGAGAGCAGATCGCGCACGACCTCGAGGGGCCCGGCCTCGAGCGCGCTCGTCGCACCCTCGACGAGCGCGCGACCCTGGCTGGTGGTGACGCGCCAGCGCCGGTCGAGTCCGACGAAAGAGTAGCGGCCCGTCGTCTCACCCAGTGACGCGCTCTCGAGCAGGAAGATGGCGGCGTCGGCGAAGCG
>DATIVP010000100.1:0-21825 GCA_035465755.1 Acidimicrobiales bacterium
GGCATGTCCCTCTCGCAGGCTCTCGCGCAGGCGAAAGCCCAGCTCGAAACTGCGGGTGGCGACGACGCGCACCGGCGTGGGGCTCTTGGAGACCGAGATGGACTCGCCGGGCGCGAGCGTGCCGATCGAGCGCCCGTCGGCGACGATCTCGGCCGGCTTGTTCTCGGTGACCAGGCGGACGACCTTGTCGCCGTCAACGACGATGGTGCGATCGATCGTGAAGTGCGGCGCGATTGGCGTGAGCATCATCACCTTCAACGTGGCCTCGACCACCGGCCCCCCGGCGGAAAAGTTGTAACCGGTGCTGCCGGTGGGAGTCGCCACCATGACCCCGTCCGCGGAGTAGCTCAAGTACTCGTCGTCGCCGACGTAGCTCTTCACGCGAACCATGCTGCCGGCGTGGGCGCGCTCGAGCACGACCTCGTTCAAGGCGAATTCGTCAGGCTGTCCGCCGGGACGACTGATCGAGAGCGCCAAGCGATCGACGACGTGGTCGTGGCGCAGCGAGTGCTTGACGTCGTCGACCAGTTCCTCGGGCGGGACGTTGAGGAGAAAGCCCAAACGACCAAGGTTGACCGCGAGAACACGCGCGCCGAATCGATGGGCCAGTCGCGCGGCGCGCAAGAAGGTGCCGTCACCGCCGAGGCTGATCACCAGGTCGGACTCGCTTAACTCCGGCGGATCAGGGGCGTCGAGGAAGTACGTCTGATTCTCGAGTCCTTCGCTGCCGAGGCGCTCGCCAACCTCACGCGCGAGCTCGACCGCGTCCTCCCGATTGCTAAACGCCGTAAACAGCAGCCTCGCCACGTTCCTCCTCCGGGCCATCGTAGTGACCTCGTGGCGATCGACCGGGATCAGTTCGGACGCAGCACCGGGCGAAGGTTCTCCAGGGTGGCCGGGTTGTCGATCGTCGACGGCACGGCCATCTCGACGCCGTCGGCGATCGCACGCATCGACTTGCGCAGGATTTTGCCCGAACGGGTCTTGGGCAGCGCGTCGACAACGTTGACCTGGCGGAGGCTCGCGACCGCGCCCAACTGGCCGCGCACGCGCTCGACCAGTTCGGACTCGATCGACGCGTGATCTCGCGACACGCCGGCCTTCAAGACGACGAGGGCCCTCGGGATCTGACCCTTGAGGTCGTCGGCCACGCCGATCACCGCGCATTCGGCGACGTCGGGGTGGCCCGCGATGATCTCTTCGATCTCTCCGGTCGAGAGCCGGTGACCGGCCACGTTGATCACGTCGTCCACCCGTCCCATCACGAACAGGTAACCGTCGGCGTCGAAGTGGCCACCGTCGCCGGTCAGGTAATAGCCCGGGTGCTGGGAGAGGTAGAACTCCTCGAACTTCGAGTCGTCTCCCCACACGCCGGTCATGCAACCGGGAGGCAATGGCATCTTCACGAGGATCAGTCCCTCAGTGCCGGTGGGAACCTCGACGCCGGACTCGTCGAAGATGCGCACGTCAAAGCCGGGAACCGGCATCGTCGCCGAACCGGCCTTGGCCACCATGGGCTCGAGACCCATCAGGTTCGCGGCGATCGGCCAACCGGTCTCGGTCTGCCACCAGTGATCGGTGACCGGCACCTTGAGCAGATCGCTCGCCCAGGTGAAGGTCTCCGGGTCGAGGCGCTCGCCCGCCAGGAACAGGTACTTGAACGCTGACAGGTCGTAGTGCGCGACGAGGGAACCGTTTGGATCCTCGCGCTTGACCGCGCGAAAGCCGGTCGGAGCGGTGAAGAGGGTCCGTACGCCATGCTCGGCGATCACGCGCCAGTACGCGCCGGCGTCAGGGGTGCCGACCGGCTTGCCTTCGTAGAGAATCGTCGTCGCGCCGGTGAGGAGTGGCGCGTAGACGATGTAGCTGTGCCCGACGACCCAGCCAACGTCGGACGCGGCCCAAAAGACCTGTCCGGGGTGGGTGTCATAGATGTTGGGCAGGCTCCAGCGCAGCGCGACCGCGTGGCCGCCGTTGTCGCGCACAACGCCCTTGGGCCGTCCCGTCGAACCCGACGTGTAGAGAATGTAGAGAGGGTCGGTGGCCGCCACCGGCACGCAGTCCACGTCGCTCGCCACCGACATGGCGTCCGACCAGTCCACGTCGCGACCGGGCACCATCGTGGCCGTCTCTTCGGGTCGCTGGACGATCACACAGTGGGCCACGTCGTGCGCGGCCTCCTCGAGCGCGGCGTCGAGCAGCGGCTTGTACGAGATCACCCGGTTGACCTCGATGCCACACGATGCGGAGACCACCACCGTCGGTCTGGCGTCATCGATGCGCTGGGCGAGCTCGTGGGCGGCGAAGCCGCCGAAGACGACCGAGTGGATCGCGCCGAGCCGCGCGCACGCGAGCATCGCGACGACCGCCTCGGGAATCATCGGCATATAGATGACGACTCGATCTCCCTTGTTCACGCCCAACCCTCGAAGGACGCCCGCGAAGTGAGAGACCTCGTGAAGGAGCTCTGCGTAGGTGAAGCGCCGAATCACACCCGTGACCGGGCTGTCGTACACGAGTGCCAGTTGGTCGGCGCGGCCCGACTCCACGTGACGATCGAGCGCGTTGTAACACGTGTTCATCACGCCGTCGACGAACCACCGGTAGTACGGAGCGGAAGTGTCGTCGAGGACGACGGTCGGCTTCTCGTACCAGCTGATCAAATCGGCCGCTTCGCCCCAGAAGGCTGAAGGATTCTCAACGCTGGCTAGCCACGCGTCGCGGTAGGCGCCCATAGTTTCCACCCCCTTCGCACCGTCGGTGCTGTTTCGCACTCTAGGGCGCGAACCTGGTCGCGCGACTGCGCCACAGGGGGCCCAAAGTCCCTCGTGAGGCGCGACGGCGGCGCTCTCAATGGAGCGATGCGAACGCCAATCTCGCCTTCGCCACGTGCGTCTCGTCGGGTTCGAGATGTCGAGTGCCCGGAGTGCGCGCCGCTCGGTCGACGCCCTGACCCGATTCCTCGATGGCCTACGATCCAATCGAGGGGGGAACGGAGGCACCGTGACGGATTTCGCGAATATCCAATACTCAGAGCACGACGAGACGGTCACGATCACCCTCAGTCGGCCCGAACGTCGCAACGCCCTCACTTTGGCGATGATCGAGGAGATCATCACCGCCCTCTCACGCGCCGGTGACAGTGACGCCCTGGGCGTGATCCTGGCGGCCCAAGGGCCCGTCTGGTGCACCGGACACGACTTCTCCGAGATGCTCAATGCCGACATCACCAGCGTGCGCCACCTGTTCAGTCGCTGCACCCGCATGATGGAGACGATTCAGGAGATCCCCCAGCCAGTGATCGCCAAGGTCCACGCACTCGCCACGGGAGCGGGCTGTCAGTTGGTGGCGAGTGCCGATCTCGCCGTGGCGTCTGTCAGCGCGTCGTTCGCCACGCCCGGCGGCCGCGGGGGCCTCTTCTGCACCACTCCCCTGGTCGCCGTGGCGCGCGCCATTCCACGAAAACGCGCGCTGGAGATGGGCCTCACCGGCGACGCGATATCCGCCACCACCGCCGAACAGTGGGGACTCGTCAACGCCGTGGTGGACGACGAGTTCCTCGACCGAGCCACCGCCGAGTTGCTCGCTCGCGTCACACGCGGCAGCGTCGAGTCGCGTGCCATCGGCAAGGCCGCCTTTTACCGTCAGATCGGACTTGCTCAGCGCGACGCCTATGACGTGGCCGTCGAAGTGATGGCCCAGGCCAGCTTGATTCCCGACTCCCAGGAGTCGATCCGCGCCTTCCTCGAAAAGCGGCCGCCCCGCTGGCGGTCTTCGCCAGCGCACGGATGACCTGCTCTCGGGCACCCGTAGGCTGGACGCGTGATGTTGTCCTCCGTCGCCAGAGCGGTGAGCCGAGTCATGGGTTCCGCCATGCTCGGCGTGGCCACCATCGTCCTGGCCAAGAGTCACGCCGACGATCACTGGTCCACGAGCCCCAAGATCACGATTCAGGCAGACGTTGCCGGTGAAGCCAGCGCTACGCCCGAGGACGCCAGCGCATCGATGACGCCACTCGCCGCCTAGATCGACGCACGCCATTTGGCAACGAACGTCGCAACCAGCCTCATTAGGATCGCGACGTGGGAGACCCGTTTCGTCGAGTGAGGATTGCCCTCGGGGCCCTCGGACTCGTGCTGGTCATCGGCACCGCCGGCTATCTTGCTCTGAGCTTTTCACTGCTCGATGCCATCTTCCAGACGATCTCGACAATCACCACCGTCGGCTTCACGTCCCCGCACCCCCTCGGCGCCGGCGACAAAGCCTTCACGATCTTCCTGATTCTGGGGGGCGTGGGCACCACGCTGTACGCGTTCTCCGCGGTACTGGAACTGTTGGTTGATGGACACATGAGAAGCCGGGTGAGGAGGCGCCGAGTGGACCGCGCAATTGAACGGATGAATGGTCACGTGATCGTGTGCGGGTGGGGCCGCGTGGGCAGCGAGGTCGCCCGCTTCCTCGTTAACGCCGGCCGCGACGTGGTCGTCGTCGACCGGGATCCGGAACGTCTGGCCGACGTGCCCTACGCCACAGTCCTGGGCGACGTGACCGACGACGACGTCCTACGTCGCGCCGGAATCGAGCGGGCCGCGACCCTCGTCGCCGCCCTCGACACCGATGCGGACAACCTGTACCTCACGGTGGCGGGTAAATCGATGCGAGCGGAAATGCAGATCATCGCGCGGGCCCGCAGCCAGTCCTCGGAACTCAAATTGACGCGCGCCGGCGCCGACCGCGTGGTCAACCCCCAACAGCTCGGCGGCGACCGCATGGCGTCCTTCGTCACCCAGCCCCACGTCGTGGACTTCGTCGACGTGGTCATGCACGACGGCAGCCTGCTCTTTCGCCTCGGTGAGACGAAGCTCGCAGCGAACTCCGCCCTCGCGGGCAAGTCCCTGCGCTCGGCGCACCTGCGAGACGAGACCGGAGCCCTCGTTCTCGCGATTCGACGCCCAGACGGCAGCTTCGTCACCAACCCGTCACCCGATGAATCACTCCTCGCCGGTGACGTACTGATCAGCGTTGGTACCGACGATCAACTGCGCGCCCTCGACGCATTCGCCGCGCGGCATTAGCCGCCTTCGGTGATGAGGCCGCGAGGACCGCTCGGTTCGTTCACACCTAGGTGAATTCGGTATCCTGCGCACGTGGCACAGATGACGTCGACACCACTTAGGGCCCCGGGCGAATGATCCGCCACGTCGTCGCCCTAGAGCTGGCCGCAACCGACAGCGAGGTTCGCCGCCGCCACGCAGAGGCGATCAAATCACGCCTCGAAGCCCTCGCCGACGTCGATCAGGGGATCATCGACATCTCCGTGCACTTCGACCTCGGACTCGTTGAGTCACACTGGCCGCTGGTGCTCGTGGCCGACTACGTCGACTACGACTCCCTCGAGTCCTATCAGGCCCATCCTCGTCACGTCGAGGTGCTGGCCTGGATGAACGACGGTGTGATCAGCGCTCGCGCGGTCGTCGACTACGTGATCGACTGATCCTCCACCGAGAGCGCGAGAAGCGTCGAAAGGACGTGCGCGCCTTGGACTCCCTAGGCCCGGTTCGCGCGCTGACCGCGAACCACCGGTCGGCCCGCGCCGATCCAGCCGCTCGTCCCGCCGCGGACTGATCGCGCGTCGCGTCCAAAGCGATCAAGGTGGAGCGCGGCCTGCCAGCTGCGATTTCCGCTCTGACAGATGACGTAGATCGGCTGGCCAACGGGCATGTCACGGGCCACGTCGGGCAACACCGACAGTGGCACCAAACGGGCGCCCGGCACGTGGCCCGCCTCGTACTCGTGGGGCTCGCGCACGTCGAGCACCAGCGCGCCGTCCGCGTGGGCGGCGCTGAAACTTCTCACGTCTACTTCACCAATCACGACTCACTCCTTCGAAGCGTTGAAATCTCAGTATACCCCTCGGGGTATCTACGTGACACGTCTGGCCCCGGGGCAAAGAGCGCCACTCTGGCGCCCGTCACCCGCCGGCGTGCGACGATGAACACCATGCTGCGCTACTTCATCGCGATCGAGCCCCCCGAGGATCAACGCGAGCGAATCGCCGATGTGATGAGAGAGTTCGGCGACCCATGGCCGGTGCCGCACATCACCTTGAAGAGCCCGCACGGGCTCACGCCCGATCTTGCTTGGCTGACGGCCGTGCGCGACGTGGCCAGTCGTTCACCGCGTCAACGCGTTCGCCTCGGCCCCCCGGGGACCTTCGACCAGAGAGTTCTGTACCTCTCGGTCGAAGGCGACGGGCTCGAATCTCTCCACCTCGCCCTGGTCGAGGCCGTTCGCGGCGCCGCGGCCGCGGCGCCTTCGCTGGCCGAGCGCCCCTTCGTCGCCCACCTCACGCTGACGGTCGCCCGCTCGGACGAGCCACTCCCGGACTACACGCGTCTGTGGCCCCTCGCGGATCTCGACGCCTTCGACGCGAGCACTCTCACCGTCTTCCAGCGCGACGAGCCCCACACCCACTACCGCGCGTGGGCCGATCTGCCCCTCTTGGGCTGAGTCGCGCGGAATCGGCGAGTCCAGAGGGACCGCGACACTCCTAGAAGAAAGCGTCGAGAGTGAGCGTCACGTGCACGACGTCGCCGAGCTCAACTCCCTCGGCTCGACGTACCAATGCTTTGACCGGCACGAGGTACGCGCCGTCCTTGGGAAAGAGCGACGTGGTCCAGGACGTGTCGCCGATGCGCGCGGCGACGGGAATCACTCCCCATCCGTAGGTGACCAGAGCGGACACCGCGTGGATCTGGTCGCTCTCTTCGGGCGGCACCGTCACGAAGTGAAACGGCGACGGACCCCTCCAGTACCAGAGCTCACCGCCAAAGGACAGTTCCATTCGCGCAGACTACCCAGGCAGCGCTCTGCGCAGTGTCGACGTGTCGCGAGGGCGCTACGCACTGGGTCCGTCAGCCCCAAACCTCCTGGGCGACCTCGACCACGAGACGCAGCTTGGCTACCTCGTCATCGAAGGTGATCTTGTTGCCCTCGACGGTCGAGGAGAATCCGCACTGCGGTGACAGGCAGATTTGATCGAGTGGCACGAACTTGCTCGCCTCGTCGATCCGGCGCTTGAGGTCGTCCTTGGACTCGAGGGTGCCGCGCTTGGTCGTGACCAATCCCAACACCACCATCTTGCCCGGTGGCACGAAGCGCAGCGGCTCGAAGCCGCCCGAACGCTCGTCGTCGAACTCGAGGAAGAAGCCGTCGACGTTAAGTTCGCCAAAGAGAGCTTCGGCCACGAAGTCGTATCCTCCCTCAGCCGCCCAGTACGACTGGAAGTTGCCACGGCACATGTGCGTCGTGACGTTCATGCCCTCGGGGCGACCCTTCAGAGCTTCGTTGATCTGACGGATATAGCGCAGGTGTTGGTGCTCGGCGTCGTCGCCTCGACTCGCGATCATGGCCCGTTGTGCGGGGTCGTTGAGATAGGCGAGCGACGTGTCATCAAGCTGAAGATACGTGCAGCCCAGCTGGCCGAGACGTCGGACTTCCTCGGCGTAGGCCGCCGACAGGTCGGTCCAGAACTGATCGTCGTCGGGGTAGACGTGCCGGTCGATGCTGGCCGCTCCCCCTCGATAGTGCACCATGCTGGGTGAGGGAATCGTCAGCTTGGGCGTCGCACTGGTCACGCACGTGGACAAGAAGGAGAAGGCGTCGCCGAAGATGGTTTCATTCAACTCGACCTTCCCGTCCACCCTGAGAGCGGCGGAGGTGAAGGAGATCTCTCCTTGTGCGTCGTGAAAGGCCACCTGGAGCTGTTCGTCCGCCCGCGAGATGCCGCCGAGCTGATAGATGAAGTCCATGTGCCACGAGGTGCGGCGGAATTCACCATCGGTGGCGGACCGCAACCCGATCTCTTCCTGGAGGCGCACGACGTCGCGGATCGAGCGATCCTCGACCTCTCGGAGCGCCTCGGCCGGAATCCGTCCTTCGGCGAAGTCCGTTCGTGCGGCAAGGAGCTCCGGGGGACGAAGCAGGCTGCCGACGTGATCGGCGCGAAATGGGGGCTTGTCTCTCAGGGTCATGGAGCGACAGTACCCGCAACGAGTGCCGCGCGCCGTTGATTCGGCGTCGCGACGGCCCTCCAGATGGCTGTCGCGGTGGCCCCTCAGGTCCTCACACGTCGGCTCGGCGGTGGTGGTGGCGGCGTCCGGCGCGCCGGCAGCGTCGTCAGTAAGTCCTGGGTCGCACGGGCGATCAGTGAGATCGCCTCATTCACGTCGGAGCGTTCCATCTGGGTCGCCGAATGTAGCCCCGCCACCTTGCGCACGTACTGGCGTGCGGCGTCTTCAATCTCGTGACTCGTCGCCGGCGGCTCGAGCCCGCGCAGAATGGTGATGTTTCGACACATGGCGCCACGGTAGCGCGGGCGTGCCGCCCACCTAGGACTGCAGAATCGTGAATATCGCTCCGCTGGGGTCGGCGACGCCCGCCATGCGACCGAATGGTGTGTCCACCGCGGGTGAGAGCACTGCGCCGCCACGGGCGCGAACGATCTCGAGAGATGCGTCGACGTTCTCGACGCCGAAGTAGACGAGCCAGTAACTGGGCACGCCCTCGGGCAGCTCACCCACCGCGTCCATCAGGCCCGCGAAGCCCTCGTCGCCGTTGTTCGCGGTCGTGTAGCGCAAGTGCGTCTCGCCACTCATCTCCCGGGTGTCCCACGAGAACGCCTCACGATAGAACGTGACTGCTCGGTCGTGGTCCCGAGCGTGCAATTCGAACCAGCGCGGAGCCCGTGGCTCATCGATGACGCTGAAACCCTGGAACTGAATCGGCTGCCAGAGACCGATCGCCGCCCCCACCGGATCGATCAGCACGGCCATCGCCCCGAGGTCGGCGATCTGCACGACCGGCGCGGCCACCGTGGCCCCAGCGGCCTCGGCGCGCGCCACCGCTTCGGCGACGTCGGTGACCGCGAGGTACGTCGACCACACGTTGGGGATCGGACCTCCCGGCTCAATGGGCATCGCACCCGCAATTGGCGCGCCGTCACGTGTGAACATGAAGTAGCCGCCGAACTCACTGGACGCCTCGCCTGCCTCCCACGAGAAGAGCTCGCTGTAGAAGGTTCGCGCGGTGTCAACGTCGGTCGTCATGAGATCGATCCAACACGGATTCCCCATGATGGCGTGGTCTCGAGTACTCATGGGCACCCCCCATCTCGTCTCGAACCGCATCCTACTGACGGCCTTCACCCTTTGCCCAGCCTCGGCGGTCTCCGCTAGGCACGCGAACGTCGATGAACAGCGAGAAGCTCGCCCCCTCGACGCAAAGAACATTGCCAAGTGCTTCCGAGCCCTCGAGGTCGAACCACGCACGAATCACCGTGCGCGAAGCACGTCCATCGCGGTGAAGTGACCTGACGAGAGCGCAGATACGCACACTGTGACGAGGCGATCTCTCACCGAATCACGGTGGGCCCGCAGAGCGGGTCAGGCGCTTCGGCGGGTCCCGGTGAGCGTCGACGCGGGCATGAAGCCCACCTTCGCACCGCCCGTCATCTCGTCGCCGTCGACCGTTACATCGAACTTGAGCGTCAGCTTCATCGGTGTGGTCACGTCCTGACTCCAGGTGAGCTGGTTCCCGTTAGCGACCGGCTCGAGGAAGTCCACCGTCTCATCGGCCGTCGCTGCCGTGCCGCGAATGACGCCATCCTGATCGCTGATGTCCAAGACGACCGCCATCTTTCCGATCGGCGTCGCGAGCGTCACGTCCCAGAGGCCGGCGAAATTGCTCATGATGTGGGCTGTCCTTTGAACGGTGGGCAATGCGGAGACATTCGAGGGTTCCGTCTCGTGAAATGCGGTCCCATCACGCTACCTCACGCGTTGTCTGAAGGTCGCTTCGCATACCTCTCTCTCACGACAGCAGTGGACGACCAAGAGCGCTATACCCCTCGTACGCGTGCTGAAACGCGATCTGGCGGGTGCTCACCATCTGGTCCCGCCAGGGGTTACCGTGACGCTATGGCGGGTCGAAACAACGTCGTCACGCTCGCAACCGTGATCGTGCTCGTGACGGGCACTGCGGCTGCGTGGACGGTCCTCAACGCCTCCGCGACCCGACGAGTGACCACCAACCCCCAGATCGGCGCCTACCGCGCCCTTCTCCCCTCGTGGCTCGCACAAGGCGAGATGAGATTCGCCCGACTGAACAAGACCGAGTCGGCACGGGTCAGAGTAAGTCCTGCGGACGCAGCGCGCACGGCAGAGGCGCAGTACTCGCAGCGCCCCGGAGTCCGCGTCGTGTTCGAATCCCTCGGAGGCTACGTCGACGCGAATCAGATCGTGCACGATTGGGTGGGTACTCGTTCCTGGATTCCACCGGTTCGCCCGGCCTACTTCGTGCGACTCGCTGGCGTCAACATCCCGTCCCTGGGTCCACGAATCGGCGCCAATCACCACGTGGACGTCATCGTCAACGCGGTGACCGGTCGAATCATCTGCGCAGTCTCCTTCAACTGAAGCGTGGGCGAGTCACGGCGCCCGTTCAGAGCTAGACACCGATGTCAAGTGGCGCATGCGGTGGTCCGTCCTTCAAGAGGTGCGTCAAGAACAGGCTCAGGCGGCGCGGCGCGAATCGCTCGTTGCGCGACTCGCGTATCTCCGCGAGGGTCCACCAACGAGCGCCGGTGATCCCTTCCGCCGCGAGATCCTCCTTCGAGAAGGCAGGTTTCACCTCGAACTGGGTGGTGCGAACGAGGAAGAACTTCTCTCGCTGTCCACGAAAGTCGTCGGAGACGGGAAACTCGTGGGTTCTCTCCCAGATCACCGGTCCCAGATCGAGATTCACGAGACCCACCTCTTCGTGAAGCTCGCGTCGAATGGTCGCTTCTATGGTCTCACCTGGTTCGACGCCCCCACCGGGTGTGGCCCAGAGTCCACCGTCGGTCAACTGGAATCGAACGAGAAGAATCCGCTCGAGATCGTCGAGCACGACTGCTCGGACGGCGTCTCGCAGGGGCAACATCACGTCGCTCACGCTAGAGCCACGGCGCGTCTGTCCACGTAGCCCGTCGCGGCGGCGACAATCTCTCGCCAAGGCCGCGAAAGACCTTGGAGTCAGACGCCCACCCCTAGCATGCGCCCGTGAGCAACTTTGATCTCATCATCTTCGATTGCGACGGGGTGCTCGTCGACAGTGAGCGCCTGGCCGTCAGCACCGAGTCCAAGATCCTCGCCGAGCTCGGTTGGCCACTGACCGAATCCGAGATCATCACCCGCTTCGTGGGACGTTCTCCGGCGGACATGCGTCGTGAAATCGAGACCCAGCTGGGTCGGCCCGTGGACTGGGAAAATGTGTTCGAGGCCCGCTACCGCGAAGTGTTTGAACGAGAGTTGACCGCGGTGCCAGGGGTCGCGGAGGCCCTGCGGTTGATCGATGTCGCGACGTGCGTGGCCTCGAGCGGAGACCACGTGGGTATCCGCTTCAAGTTGGCGTTGACCGGGCTCTTAGGACACTTCGACGGCCGCATCTTCAGCGCCCAGGACGTCGAGAGATCGAAGCCCGCTCCAGACGTCTTCCTCCATGCGGCTCGTGAAATGGGCGCCGATCCCCGTCGTTGTGCCGTTATCGAAGACAGCGTGTCCGGAGTCACCGCAGGCGTTGCGGCTGGTATGCGCGTGTACGGCTTCAGTGGATCGGTGACCAGCTCCCAGTCGCTGGTGGCGGCCGGGGCCACGCCCTTCCTTGACATGCGTGATCTGCCAACGCTTCTGTCAGCTACCTGACGAGACGTTCCCGCGACCGCCGAGCGACACTCGCCACGATGGCTTTGGAGAGTCCGAGACATCGCCTCGTGAGTTCACTATGCTCGCGTCCAATTGGCGGGAGGGGCAATCACGTGTGGGCTCAGTTGATTACGGTCCGTGTGAAAGAGGGCGCGGAGAGCGACGTCATTCGAATCATGGAAATGCTGCGTGGCGTAGAACAAGCTGACTCGGGAATCGTTCAGCACCTGGTCTTTCGCGACCAGTCTGATCCTCGACTCATCCGCACTCTCGCGGTGTTCGAAAGCGAAGAGAAAGCGCGAGCTCGCGAGTCGGATCCTCGCCGTCACGCCGTCCAGACTTCGGCTCAGGCGATCATGGCCGACGCTGTCGATGGTCCTCCCGCATTCAGTGACCTCGACGTGATCTGGGAGTTCAACTACTAGGGCACATCGACCAACCCGGGCGTGGCTGCTCGTCACCGTCGGCGTCAGCTCCGCACATTCGCCGCGGATCCCCGCATCCCGTCGTCCAGGGGAAACACAGACGCTGGGGGTCGTCTCGAGACGGTGGGCGGCTACGGTCGGACCAATGGCGAGACGTCCATCATTTTCGCGCCCCACGACGCGTCTCGCGTCTGCACGTCGCGTCGACGACGAAACCTGGGACGATCGCTTCGAAGCCGTCGCGCGGCGTCGCGATTGGCTGCTACCCACTTTGTCGATGGCCTGCGGCGCCGCCGCGGTCACGGTTCTCGCGCTCGTTCATCGTCTCATCGACCTCGGCACCTACCTCATGGGTGGCGCTCACGCCCTTCGCGGCGACCTCTACGCGGTGTCCTACCCGCCCACGCACCTTGGCTTCACCTACCCGCCCTTCGCCGCGCTGCTGTTCGCGCCCTTCTCACACTTGCCGCCGCGCGTCGATCAAGTCGCGTTTTCCTGGTTGAGTCTGGCGAGCCTGTTTGGGGTTCTCGTGGTGAGTCTGCGCGCGACGTGCCCCTCGCTCAGTCGTCGTTCGCTCATGTGGTGGTCTCTCGCACTCGTCACCCCCGTCGGTCTCCTCGACCCCGTTCGCGAAACGCTGCTGCTCGGCCAAGTGAATCTCCTACTCGCCCTCGCCGTCATCGCAGACATGACGGCGACTCCGACCCACCGACGGGGCTATCTCGTGGGCATCGCTGCGGCGATCAAGATCACTCCGCTCATCCTTCTTCCCTATCTCCTTCTCACCCGTCAACGGGGAACTGGCCTGCGTGCGCTCGGTACCTTCGTCGCGGCCGGCGCCGTAGCGGCGATCGCCTCTCCGCGGGTGTCGTGGACCTACTGGACCCACGACATCTTCAGGCCCAAGAGCGCGGGATGGCTGCCGTGGGTCGGCAACCAGGGTGCGGTGGGTGTCACTGATCGACTCCTCGGTCACACGATCAGCGTTGAGTCGACGTTCATCCTGGTCGCTTTGGTGTGCGCAGTAGGTCTGGGGGTCGCGGTGCGTGCGCATAGGGAGTCGTTCCTGCTCGGCTTCATCGTTGTCGAGGCCACGGAGTCGATGGCCTCACCGGTCTCGTGGTCCCATCACTTCATCTGGGTCATTCTCCTGATCGCGTGGCTGGCGTTCGCACCAGATCGCCCGATGCACGGCGAGTGGTGGGCCGGCGCCGTGGCGGCCCTCTTCCTGGCCGCACCGATCTGGTGGGTTCCCCACGGACCCAGCGTCCGCTTTGCCGGTCGGGGCTGGTTAGCGCTTCCCGCCGACTCGTTCTTCCTCGTCTTCGCCGTGGTGGTGGCGGCGTCGCTGGCGAGAGTGACCATCGCGACCATGCACCACACTCACGGCGACTGACACGACGACAATTCGCGACTGGTTGCGTTAGAGAGTCTCGTCCAAGAACTCGATGATCTGATCAATCGCACTGGTCTGCACGGAGTCCAGTGCCACCCGCCCGTCGTCACCGGTGACCGGGAAGATGTAACCGTGCAGGGGATGGCTCCACGACACCCACGACGCGTTCTTGCCGCTCTCAAGGAGCAACTCATAGCTCAGGCGAAAGATGCCCTGCAGGTCGTCCTCTTCACGACCCATCACCAAGACAGGCATGTCGATGGTGGACATCCGTTCGAGCGCCAGGGGCAGGTTGACGCGAGAGCGAACGCGCTGGGTGTCGTGCATCTTCATCTCTTCGATGTTGCGCAGCTGCGTCTGCGGGTTCACCGACACCGTGTCATCCGGCGTGAGGTCGAGGAACTCGTGGTTCGCGGGTTCGCACGCTACGCCGGCGCGAAGAACGCCGGGGTACTGCGACGCCAGCTTGAACAGCATCTCGCCGGCGTGACTGACGCCGACGTGGCCGAGCCTCTCAGCGTCGATGTTCGGGTGCTGGGCGACGTGGCGCAAGATGGCCAACTCGTCTTCATACTCCAGCGGGGCGCGATTCATGAGATCCATGCCTTGGCGACGATCGATGATGAGCTTGCCCCCGTGGTGAAAGCCCAATTCCACCTCGGCGCGGTAGCGGCCCCAGGCGCACGCGTAGCCCGCGGCCAAGAGTCGGTCCATCACGTAGGAGTGCGTGCGCAGTCGCGAGCGAAGCCACTCGATGCCGCCACCTCCGTTGCCGTAAGCGAGAAACACGAAGGGGAACTCCCCTTCGTCGGCCGGCGTGCGCAGCGCGTAGGGCGTATAGAGCCCGTCGAGTGTTGGAGCCACGTACACGCTCGCGGGCCGATCGGAGCCAGGAATCGGCTCGACGAATAGCGCTTCGGGATAGTCGGTGTCCATGCGTCATTGTGCCACGGGGCCTCGAACGAAGAGCGCTGACAGTCCTAGGACTCTGACTCGTTCAGTCAGTCCGCGCCTCGCTGAAGTTGCCACGCGTTGTCAAGCGCATCCTCGATCGCCACTGGATCACCCCTCGACAGATTGGCTACAACCATCATGTGCTTCTCGAATCGACGGGGCACGCTAAAGGTGGATGCGTCACTCTCGAGGAGTGAACGGCGAAAGTCGAAGTCGGTACGAATGACCACGTGATCGCTGTCAATTTGGCGCGCGACCAGTCTGCCGTGGTATCGCCACACGAGAAGTTGCCCACGACTCGACGTCCGACGCACTCCTTCGAGATTCTCGAGAAACGTTGAGACGTCGGCGAGGCTCACGCGACAATTCTGACCGCGGCACCTCGGCCATGCTCAGCACTCCAATTCACCTCAGTGAGATCCGACGTGCCTTGCGCTCGAGCATCCAATGCAGTCGTTTGACGAACTCATTGCTTTCTCCTAGATTGAGCGACATCCCCCCACGGACATGGTTTCGATCACGGAGGGCTGGCACGTGCGCACACTGATCTCGATGACGTACGTGTACTCGGTCAACGCGGCGTGCATGGAGGACGGCGCCGACGAATTCGAGTTCATCAATTCCCTCCCGGAGGATGACGAAGAGGAAAAGGCCATCCTCAGGTTCCTCGCCGGGACCGAGGTCTACCTCATGGGTCGCGTGCTCTATGAGAGCTTCGCGAAGCACTTCCAAGGCAAGACGGCCGCCGACCACCCCTTTGCCCCGATCTACGCAGCAACGGACAAGGTCGTCTTCTCCCAGAGCCTGGCCACGGCGGACTGGGAGCGCACGACGATCAACCGTGGCGACCTGGTCACCGAGGTGGAGAAACTCAAGCGCGAGGGCGATGGCTACATGATCGTGACGGGACGAAGTGGCATCACGCGGACCCTGCTGCACCATGACCTCATCGACGAATTTCGCATCACGGTGTTCCCGTTGCTGATGGGCAAGGGAATTCCGATGTTCGAACTCGAGGACGTCGGTGAATCCAAGCCGCTCGAGCTCGTGTCGTGTCGAGCCGGCACCAACGGTGTCGTCGTCCTGCACTACCGACGCCGCCGCTAGCGAATTGCGACCCGTCACGACGAGTGAGCAGCTCGCTCGGGCTACGGGCGGATGCTCTCTCCCCTATCCAACCTCTCCACGAACTGGCCGATGCGTCGAGCGCGAGTCTCGGCTCTCTTAGCGAGACCGATTCTGTAGAGAATGCTGTAGCGACTCGCACTCGTTAGATCCTCGAACGCCGCCTTCGCGCGAGGATTGGCCTCCAGGGCCGCCAGAAGATCCCCCGGCACCTCGATGCTGGCCTGCCCGGCGTAGGCCGCATCCCAGCGACCGTCACGTCGGGCCTGGTTGACCACCTCCTCGCCAGATCGCTGCATTCGCCCCGTGGCGATCAGTCGTTCGGCGATGGCGACGTTGCGCTGTGACCACGGGCCACGTGCCGTGCGAGGCGTGAAACGCCGACGGAACGTCGTGCTGTCACGGCGCTCCAATTGGCCGTCAATCCACCCGAAGCAGATCGCCTCCTCCAGTGCCTCGTCATAGGAGAGCACCGTGGGCTCGACGGTGCCCTTCTTGGCCAGCACCAGCCAGACACCAGAGGACATCGCGTGATGGGCGTCCAACCACGTTCGCCACTCGCGGGCATCCGCGACGAGGAGTTCAGGAGCATCCACCGATGTCACGGTATCGCCGTCGTGTCCCACGAGTTCACTTCGTCAACAATCCGCGCCCCAGTTCTCAACTGCGCTCGCCCGAGAAGGTCGGACCCTTCTGATTCAAGGGAGACGCGCAGCTCATCGCGAAAGAGTCGCACTCTGGCCACCCGAGCCAACGACCTTGCCTCAGGTTCCTCCTCGCCTGAAGCACTCTCCGGTGATGTCTCTTCATCAACGCCACGAAGGGCGCCAGCATCTTCGGAGATCTCACGTGAGAGGCGGCGGTGGCGCGAGATCCTTGACGTAGCGGATCAGTTGCGTGGGATAACGCAACCGTTTGGCGACTTCGGGCACGACGTCGGCGAAGGGCCGCGAAGAGATCGGCCGATATCCGCGGCCCTCGTACCAGCGACGCAGTCGAGCCTGGTGCGTCGTCGCAGGCTCGGGCAACACCAGGTCGAGCTCCATCGTCGTGGCGCCGGCATCGAGCGCGGCGCGTTCGATCGCGTCAAGGAGAGCGCGCCCGATGCCTCTCGATGACGCCTCCGGCGCCACGGCGAGCAGACCGAAGTACCAGGCCGTTGGCCCGAGGGGGTGCACTCGTACGACGCCGACGGCCGAGCCCGCTCGTTCGGCCACCACGATTTCATCACAAGCGATCAGAGCCGCCATGTCCGACTCAGCGATTCTCGGCGCAGGAAGAAGGAAGACTTCGGATTGTGCGGGAACAAACGACCGGTTGACGAGATTCGTGATCTCAACCACTCTCGCCCGTTCACGTGACGGCAACGCCCGGATCTCAAGGTCGCTACCCAGGTCACCGTCCATCCCATCAGTCTGCTTTAACCGACTCGGACACCGCGCGAATGCGCCTGATTTGATCGCCGTCACAATCCGGTGGGCGAGTGGCAGCTCGTTTAGGGTTGCCGGTGAAGCAGCTCGAAGTGGATCGTCGTCATCCGGTGCGCGACCCGTCTGGGTTCGTGGCCTAGTTGGCGCCGAAGGGAGGCCCTGAGTGAGTGACTACGTCGATTGGCCCATTGAATCGCAGAACCCGATCGGTCTCGCCGTACTACTACCGGGCCAGAACTACCCGACGTCCATGCCTCTGCTCACGTTCGCCGGTCTCGCGGTGCGACAACGCGGTTGGCGTGTACGTGCGGTGTCCTGGTCGGCGCCAGAACTCGACACAGCTTCCAGCATCGACTGGGTTGGAACGCAACTCGAGAATGCGATTGGAGACTACGCCGGTCCGGTGCTAGTGGTTGGCAAGTCGCTGGGGACGTGCGGCGCGGATCTCGCCTCCCACCACGGCTGGCCCGCCATTTGGCTGACCCCCCTGCTTGACCTACCCGAGATCGTCGAGGCAATGGCTCGCAACCCTGGCCGACAGCTCCTCGTGGGCGGCACGCTGGACCCCGCGTGGGACGTGGAAACGGCGCACACGATTTCCCCCGATGTCCTCCAGGTCGTGGGCGCCGACCACGGCATGTTCGCCCACGACGCAGTACGGTCGGCCGAGCTCCACGTCGACGTTACCCGCGCCATCGCGCGGTGGCTCGACGACGTGGTCTGAGGCGCAGATGTGTATCGAGCGAACCGGCCAACGAGCGGACGTGCGTTGGCGAAGGTGACGACCGATTGCCGCAGGTGAATCCAGTGATTCAGGGTCCGCTGCCTGAGTTGGTCGCCAGAGAGTGATGTCGGAGCGACGGATTCCGTGATCGACGACGAGGTGCGTGGTCACAGTCTCAACGGCGCTTCAATTTGCAGCATCGATACGCGGCCCTCGCCGGAGACTCTGCGAGCATCCTCCGCGGCGCTGACTCGGGAGCTAGGCGACGATCTTTCGGAGTGTGTTGATGTTGCGGTTGGTGTGAAAGTCCTTGTAGCGCGCACTAGTGAGATACTTCGCAAAGCCGCTTTGCAGTGTGCTTCCCTTCGGCACCTGCCAGTAGATCACGCCGTCGCCTAGCTCGAGGCGCTCAAAACCTCCGGCAACTCCCCTCGCCTCCTCGTACAGCACCTTTTCGAGACCACGCTCGAAGAAGACAACGTAACTGTGCAGGTGGGGATCGGTTCCCGCAAAGGGGGAGTTCGCGACGATCCCTCGAAGCTCCTCGAGCCTCAACACCTGAACGTGGGCCGCATAGCCGAACCTCTCACGGAGGCCGGTCTCAATCACTCGCTTCAGTGATTCGAGAGTGTCATCGCTGTCAAAGATCACGTTTCCCGTTTGCAGCACGGTGGTCACGTCGCCGTACCCCGCGTCACTGAACATGGCTCGCAGTTCAACCATTCGAATGACTCGTCCGCCCACGTTTATGCCCCCCAAGAGGGCAACATTTCGCATCGGGTCATCGTATCGAGACGCGCCCACGGGAACCTCCTTCGAACGTTGAGACTTCGTTGACCCGACGGAGATCTCGCGGGACTTTCGAACTCGTCGATCAACCTGCTCATCGCGCTGAGCCCTGAGCGACGACTGGCGTTGGACGAGCGGGCCCACCTCCTCACCGGACGTCGTGGCGGCGACCTACTGCTTCAGTGCCCTCGAAGCGATCGCGGCGTAGAACGATGGGAATTCGTTGACAACTCTGACAACCTGGCGAGCTCCGTGGACGCGCTACCGGCAAGTGACCGCTTGCCGGTAGCGATGAACACACCGTCACACGGAACCAGTCTCACAAATTCTCAGGGCGGTCCAAAGCATCGCAACGGCGGATCATGCGGTGACCGTTCTGTATTGGGCCCGCGAGGGTAGTCTCCCTAAGGAGTCGCGTAGCAATGGTGGCGACATTCATTAGGGGGGAACCATGAAGAGATATCTAGTCAGTCTCGCGGTGGTCGCGCTATCGGCCGGCGGGGCGCTCTACGGCGCGGTCGGGGCCTCGGCTCACGACGCTCCCCACGCCTCGAGCCCGACGATCACGGTGACGCCAAGCACCGATCTCACCGACAACCAAGCCGTCCAGGTGGCGGGCAGCGGGTTCACTCCCGGTGACCAGGTCTACGTCATCGAGTGCTTCGCCACCGCCACCAACCAGTCCGGATGCGACACCAACGGCGCGACGCCGGCCACGATTGATGGCTCCGGCAACCTGCCGACGACGTCATTCGCGGTGGCTACCGGTCAGATCGGCTCAACGGGCAACGGCGGCACCTGCGGTACCTCGGCGAGCGACCTGTCCAACTGCGCGATCGCGGTGGCCAACATCACCGGCGCTGACCGGGGCGTGGCGCCGATCAGCTTCGCGATGCCCACCACCAGTACGACGACGACCACGATCAAGGTGAAGCATCACGTGCCGCGCCACCTCTTCGTGCACCCGCAGTCGGGACTGCGCAACAACCAGGCCGTGCGCCTTACGGGCCAGGGGTTCACGCCCAATGACCGTCTGTTCATCGTCGAGTGCCTGGTCGGCGCGAAGGGCCAGTCAGGGTGTGACATCACCAACGCAAAGGCGGTCACCGCAAACGCACGAGGGGCGTTCGGCCCGCTGGTCTTTCGCGTGCACACCGGCCAGGTGGGAACGTCGTTCTGCGGCACTCGGCCCAACAACCTGAATCGCTGTGCCATCACCGTTGGCAATGCCAGCAAGCAAGACGCCACGCAGACTCGTATCACCTTCCGACGTCCCTAGCCGCGAGCGCCCGATCCCGATCCCGGTCACGGTGTGGGTCGGGCGCCCGCGGTTGCGGACTCGTTGACGTTATCCTCGCGTGCGCTGGAGTCCGCTTCTCTGACTCTGACACCATTCGCCAGCCGAATCTCTCGGACTGGAACCAATTGACATCGCGGACCCGACTCGACACTCCTGCCACCATACATTGGTGGCTTGGGCTAGATGCGAACATGATGGTGTCGACGGCGTGGTCCGATTGTTCTGACACCATGCACTGGCGACTTGAACTGGCCGGGCTTTGAGAGGTGTCGGAATCCTAACGATTCACATTTGCCGACACCCACTGGCGCTCAGATCACCGTCGGACCGGCCTCAAACTACTGATGATCCACATCAGCAGCACAATCACGTAGCACCCGTAGGCGAGATACGGACTGATGAACGCGAGGCCAATGGCCACCACGTAGCTGATCGCAGTGTACAAGACCCCTTTCGCGTCATAGATCACTGCCTGGATCGTTCGGGCGTCGTCGTAGTTCAACCGGGCCACCACCCACACCATGGCTTGGACGGCAAGGGCGGCTCCGAGGGCCACGACGCCGTACGCGACGGCCGGCGCCACGCTGTGATAAGCGTTGCCGACCCATTCGGTCGCGAGGGGCAGGAGCGACAGCCAGAACAGCATGTTTGCGTTAGCCCAAATCACCGAAGCGTCAATTCGCTGGGTGACACGGAACACGTGATGGTGGTAGTTCCAATACGTGGCGATGATCGCGAAACTGAGGACGTAGACGAGCAGGGCCGGGACGCGGTGCGTGATGGCGCCCCAGCTTTCGCCCGTCGGTGGACGTAGCTCGAAGGCCGTGAGCGTGATGATCACCGCCAAGACTCCATCGCTGAAGGACTCGAGTCGATGCGTGTCAATGACCTCGGCGACGTCGGGCTCGGGACCAGATTCGATTGCCCCTGCCAATGAGTCGTCGGTCACTTGTCGAGCAGTATCTCGATTCGAGGAGCCCCGATCACGCCGCCTCGCTGCATGTCCTCCTTGAGAGTCGGGTCCTGGACGAACGCCTGGGCCTGGACCTCTGAAGGAAAGTGGTGGATGGCCACGAGATCGTTGGGGTCTCCGGGAAAGTTCATGACGTGATGACCCGTGCTGCCATGCTTAACCCTCAAGGGCTCCGCCTCATCGAAAACTCTGCGCCAGGCTGCATAATCAGCCACCTGGTGGCGAACGATCAGTGTTGCGTTCATGGGATCTCAATTCCTCTCTCATCGGCCCTTTGGTCGGCTCAGGCCACAACATACGCCCGTAATCGCTAGAAGTCAAGTAATCAGAATCCAAGTTAGATTGGGAGGATGAGCGACTTTTCCCCCATCCGAGTACCGCCGGGCTTCGAGGAAGAGTTCCCCGGGGCCAGCCGCTCCGCCGCAGAGTGCGCCGCGAATCTGGTCCGGACAACCGATGCATTCCTCACTGAACTCGAACGGCGGAGGCGTGGCACAGCCGATCTCTCGGCGAGCGCTTTCCAAACGCTGGCCATCCTCGAAGGAGCGGGTGAGCCACTCCCCGGACACGTCATTGCCGAGCGGTTGCTCGTCACCAGCGCCAGCATGACCTCTGTTCTGGACACTCTCGAAGGTCGAGGACTGGTGAAGAGGTCACCGCATCCATCGGACCGAAGAAAGATACTGGTTCACCTGACAGACGAGGCTCAGGAGATCGTCGATCGCATGCTGCCCGTCGTTCACGTCGCCGCCACTGAAGCCTTCGCCGACCTCTCGGACTCAGATCGGGAGTTTCTCATCGTGTGCCTGTCCAAGGTCCGAGCTCGCCTCGACCACTTGTCGAACGAGACTCCCGGGGACCCGATTCCGCGCAGAAAGCTTCGCGGGGCTTGAGCGAAGTTCGGTGGCGGAGACCTGCCCACGCGCAGCTAGTGCTGCGGGCCTGAAGAAACGGCTCTGCAGGCACTA
>DATIVP010000101.1:0-2290 GCA_035465755.1 Acidimicrobiales bacterium
GAACTCCGAGCACTTGACCTCGGTGGCGCCCTCCATCAGTCGGGCGAAGTCGTAGGTCACGACCTTGTCGGCGATGGTGGCCTCGAGCGCGCGCACGATGTCGTCGGCCGCGCCCTGCCAGCCCAGGTGCTCGAACATCAGCACGCCCGACAGCAGCACCGATCCGGGGTTCACCTTGTCCTGACCCGCGTACTTGGGCGCGGTGCCGTGGGTGGCCTCGAAGATGCCGTGGCCAGTCACGTAGTTGATGTTGGCCCCCGGGGCGATGCCGATGCCGCCGACCTGGGCGGCCAGGGCGTCGGACATGTAGTCGCCGTTCAAGTTGGTCGTCGCGATCACGTCGATCTCAGCCGGGCGGGTCAGCACCTGCTGGAGAGCGATGTCGGCGATGACGTCCTTGACCAGCAGCTTGTCGCCGGGCTGTCCGTTACAGTCGTCCCAGCCCACCGCGACGTCGGCGAACTCGTCGCGCACCAGCTGATAGCCCCAGCGCATGAAGTAGCCCTCGGTGAACTTCTGGATGTTGCCCTTGTGCACCAGGGTCACCGACTTGCGGTCGCGCTCGAGCGCGTAGCGCAGCGCCGCGCGGATCAGGCGCTCACTGCCCTCCTTGGAGATGGGCTTGATGCCCAGGCTGCTCATCTCGCGGATGTCCCAGCCGAAGGAGTCGTGCAGGAAGCTGCGCAGCTTCTCCGCCTCGGCGGTGCCCGCCTCGAGCTCGAGGCCCGCGTAGACGTCCTCGGTGTTCTCGCGGAAGATCACCATGTCGACGAGCTCGGGGTGCTTGACCGGCGAAGGCACGCCCTGGAACCAGCGCACCGGGCGCAGGCACACGTAGAGATCCAGGATCTGGCGCAGGGCGACGTTCAGGCTGCGAAAGCCCCCGCCGATCGGCGTCGTGAGCGGTCCCTTGATGCCGATCAAGTAGTCGCGAAACGTCTGGACGGTCTCGTCGGGCAGCCAGTTGCCGGTCTCGTTGAAGGCCTTCTCGCCAGCGAGGACCTCGAGCCACTCGATCTTCTTGCCGTGTTTGGCCGCGGCCGCGTCGAGAACCATCTTGGCGGCGGGCCAGATGTCGACGCCGGTGCCGTCGCCCTCAATGAAGGGAATGATCGGATTGTCAGAAACGGAGAGGACGCCCGCGGCGTTCATTGTGATTTTGTCAGCCATTGCCTCATCCTAGGTCGCCCACCCGGGTCTCTCCGAGGGCCAAAGTCACGTCCTCGACGTGAAGAGCGCCTCGTGAATTTCGCGCGTCGCGGTCGAGCGATTGAGCGTATAGAAGTGAAGTCCCGGAGCGCCTGCCTCGAGCAGCGCCTCGCAGAGCTCGCGCGCCGCGGCCACGCCCTCGGCGCGAACCGCACCGGGACCACCGCGCTCGTGGGCCCGCTCCAGGCGCGCCACGAGACTCGCCGGCACCATCGCTCCCATGGTGGCCATCCGGGCCATCCCCGAAAGGGTGGTCACCGGCATGATTCCCGGCAGGATCGGCTTGGTCACGCCGAGGGCGCCGACCTCCTCGACAAGACTCGTCCACTGCGAGAGTTCGAAGAAGAACTGCGTCACCGCGAAGTCGGCGGCCGCCAGCTTGGCGGCGAGGAATCGTCGGTCGCTCGCGAGGTCGCTCGAACGCGGATGCCCGTCGGGGTGCGCGGCGACGCCGATCGAGAACTCCCCGACGCTGCGCGCGAGTTCGACCAGGTCACTCGCGTGATCGAGCTCTCGCGCGAGGTCCTCGCCCTCGGGCAGGTCGCCGCCGAGGGCCATGACGTTCTCCACGCCGGCGTCGCGATAGTTCACGAGGATCTCGGTCATTTCGGCGCGAGAGTGCCCGACGCAGATGAGATGGGCCATCGGCGTGAGATGACCCTCACGCTTCATGCGCGTGACCAGATCGTAGGTGCGCTGGCGCGACTCTCGTCCCCCGCGATAGGTCACCGAGACGAAGGAGGGCCGCAGCTGCTCCAGGTCAGAGAGGGTCGCCGCCAGGACGGCCGCTTCCTCGTCGGACTTGGGCGGGAAGAACTCGAAGGAGCGGGTGATCCCCTCGCGCAACAGCGCGTCGACGCGCACGAGACTACCCGGCGCGGCCGAAATCGTCTTCGAGGCGCACGATGTCGTCCTCACCGAAGTAGGTGCCGTGCTGGACCTCGATGAAGACGACCGGCGTTGTCCCACGGTTCTCGCAGCGGTGCTTCTGGCCCAGGGCCACGTCGATCGAGTCGCCGGGGTGCATCTCGTGCTCGACGTCGTCGAGCACGACGGTCGCCACGCCGTTGACGAAGAACCA
>DATIVP010000102.1:0-5869 GCA_035465755.1 Acidimicrobiales bacterium
ATGCGCCACGGGCGGATCTCCGCCGAGTTGGCGGGCCAGGACATCAGCGAGGAGGCGGTCCTCGAGGCCGCCTTCACCGAGAACAGCGCCAGCTGAGGAGATGACATGACCGAGACCCTCACCGACCACACGAACGCCGACATTGAAGCGGGCGACACCGGATTCTCGATGAAGTCGGGCGTGTCGCGATTTTTCGGGTCGTGGCGCACCGCGGGGATCCTGATTCCCTTTCTCATCCTCTTTGTCGTGTTGTCGATCGCGAGCTCGCCGTTCCTGCACACGACCAACCTCATCAACATCCTCGACCAGCAGGCCGCGGTGCTGTGCATTGCCGCGGCCGGCACGCTCGTCCTCGTGGCCGGCGGCATCGATCTCTCGGTCGGATCCACCTACGCGCTCGCCGGCGTGATCGCCGGTGAGGTCGGCCAGCACCACTCGGTCGTGTGGGCCATCCTGGCGGGGCTCGTCGTCGGCTTGCTGGTCGGCCTTATCAACGGGGTCATCGTGACGGTCTTTCGGATCAGCCCGCTCATCACGACGCTCGCGATGTCCTACATCATCTACGGACTTGCCCTCAAGGTGACCAACGGCAACTTGGTGTTGACCGGCTCGATCCCGGGTTTCCAGTCCTTTACGAACTCGACCTTTCTTTCCGTGCCGAGCGCCGTGTGGATGGCTCTCGCCGTGGTTGCCGTGCTCGCCGTCGTGCTCTCGCGCACGACCTTTGGCCGCTACGTCGTGGCCGCCGGCGGCAACGCCGAGGCCGCCCGCCTGGCTGGCGTGCGGGTCAACGGGATCAAGATCATCACCTTCGTGGTCTCCGGCGGAGCGGCGGCCCTGGGCGGGATCATCGACGCGGGCCGCCTGGGCTCGATCCTCTCGACGAGCGGCGGGCCCTCGCTGTCCTTCCTCGTGCTCGCCGGCATCGTGGTGGGTGGCACGTCCATCGCCGGCGGCGAGGGCTCGGGGTGGCGCACCGCCATCGGCGTGCTGTTCATCGCGCTGATTGGAAACGGCTTTAACCTGCTGGGGGTCGACCCGAACTGGCAGCAGATCGTCCTTGGTCTGATCCTGCTCGTCGCGGTCGGGCTCGACATGTGGGCGCGTCGGGCGAAGTCCTAGGGCCGACGGCGACGACTGAGGAGAGACATGGGAATCCACACACACGGCACCAACAACGTTGACTGGGAGAGCCGCGTCGACATGCCGCGCCTGCGCGAGGAGCGTCTGGCGCGTCTGCAGGCCGAGCTCGAGCGCTCCGAGCTCGGCGCGCTCTTGACCTTCGACTTCTCCAACATCCGCTACATGACCGGCACCCACATCGGGACCTGGGCCATGGACAAGCTGATCCGCTTCGCGCTCTTGCCGCGCGGGGGCAAGCCCATCGTCTGGGACTTTGGATCGGCCGCGCGGCACCATCAGCTCTACAACCCGTGGCTGAGCGGCGTGCAGGTCCTGCCCGACGGCTCCGAGGTCCCCTACGAGGGGGCTCGCGCCGGCCTGTCCACGTTGCGCGGCGCGATCCCTCCCGGCGCGGACCGCGCCGGCGACGTGGCCGCCAAGATCAAGGAAGTCCTGCACCAGTACGGCCTCCAGAACGAGCCCGTGGGCGTCGACGTCATCGAGATGCCGATTCTGACCGCCTTCGCCAAGGAAGGGATCTCGCTCGTCGACGGCCAGCAGGTCTTTCTCGCGGCGCGACGGCTCAAGACCGCCGACGAGATCGCGCTGCTGACCCAGGCCGCCTCGATGGTGGACGCGGCCTACGAAGAGCTCTATTCATTCCTTCGCGCCGGCGTGCGCGAGAACGAGTGCGTGGCGGTCGTGAACAAGACCCTCTATGACCTGGGCAGCGAGTACGTCGAGGGCGTCAACGCGATCTCGGGTGAGCGCTGCTCGCCGCACCCGCACGTCTACAGCGATCGGTTGATTCGTCCGGGCGACCCCGCGTTCTTCGACATCCTGCACAGCTTCAACGGGTACCGCACCTGCTACTACCGTACGTTCGCGGTGGGCAGCGCCTCGGTGGCCCAGCGCGACGCCTACACCAAGTGCCGCGAGCTGATCGACACGGCCATCGCCATGGTCAAGCCCGGCGTCACTACCGCCGACGTCGTCGCGGTCTGGCCCAAGGCCGAGGAGTTCGGCTTCGCCTCCGAGGAAGCGGCTTTCGGTCTGCAGTACGGCCACGGGGTTGGCCTGTCGATCTGGGAGCGCCCGATCTTCAGCCGGATGATCTCCTTCGATCACCCGGAGGTTCTCGAAGAGGGGATGGTCTTCGCTCTCGAGACGTACTGGCCCGCCAAAGACGGCTGGTCGGCGGCGCGCATCGAGGAAGAGGTGGTCGTCACGGCCACCGGCTGCGAGGTCATCACCAAGTTCCCGGCCGAGGAGCTGCTCGTCGCCGGCAAGCGCTACTACTCCGCGGGCGGAACCCTCAGCGAACTGCGTGAGTCACAGTCGAACCTCAACACCCCCTGGGGCCGCGGCGAGTGAGCCCTCGCGGAGATGAGCGCGAAGGACGAGAGCGACCCGTTGGTAAACTGCCCGGCACGGTAGCGAGTCGGCGCGTGGTAGCGCTGGTCGATCGGTCGGAGGGGTAACGCAATGGTGACGGGCGAGATGGGCACCAACGACGCACCGGGCGTCGTACCCGCCGCCCGCCGGGCCAGAAGTGCGTCTCCTGGAACCAACGGTCACGACGATGTCCGTCTCGTCGCGGAGCGAGCGACCTCGGACTCGGTGGGTGCGCGTCTTCGCGCCCGGCGCGAGGCGCACGGCATCTCGTTGCGACAGTTCGCGCGTCAGCTCGATGTGTCAGCGTCGTTCATCTCCCAGTTGGAGACGGGCAAGGCCAAGCCATCCGTCGCCACTCTGTACTCCATCTGTGCCGCTCTCGAGATGTCCATCGACGAGCTCTTCGCGGTGGAACCACCCGTCGCGCACGACGTCGCGTCCGTGCCGGTCGGGACCGAGCAGGGAGTGAGCACGTCGGCCGCACTGCGTGACACCTTGTTGCGAGGCTGGGGCGGCTCCCCGGGCGAGGACCGCGTCCGCTCCCCTCTGGTCTCTCCCGAAGAGCGCCGCGCCCTGGTCCTGGACTCTGGGGTGACCTGGCAGCGCCTGACGGCGACGAACCACACCCATTCGGACTTCATGTTCGTGCGCTACGACGTTGGCGGCAGTTCAACCTCCGACGGACGACTGGTTCGCCACGCCGGCATTGAGTACGGCTTCGTCATCTCGGGCACCCTGGAAGTGACGCTCGGCTTCGAGACCTACCGGATGAACGCCGGGGACTCGATCTCCTTCGATTCCGAGGTTCCGCACCGCCTCTGCAACGTCGGCGACGTGCCCGTCGAGGCGATCTGGTTCGACCAGCACTACGCCCACGGCGCTGAGTGATTGGTCACCACGTCTACCGCGCGAAGCTGAATCCTTCGTCGAATAGACGAAGGCAAACCTTCACGACGTCAGCGTCGTAGCGAGTTCCCGCGCCGTCACTGATCTCCTCGAGTGCGCGACTGAGGCCCAAACCGGGTCGGTAGGGACGGTGGTTCATCATTGCCTCCACCACGTCGGCGACGGCGACGATTCTTGCCGGAAGCGAGATATGACTCATCGTGAGGCCGATCGGATAGCCGCTACCGTCTCCTCGTTCGTGGTGTTGGCTCGCGACCTCGGCGATGGGCCACGGCAATGACGCTCGCGTGAGGATGTCGCGTCCGACTTCGCAGTGGGTCTTCACCAAGTCGAACTCGATGTCCGAGAGGCGTCCCGGACGGGTGAGAATCTCCGCGGGAATCGAAATCTTGCCGATGTCGTGAACTTCACCGCTGAGGCCGATGAGACGGGCCATCGGTTCATCGAAGCCAAGTTCCACGGCGATTGCTTCGCTCAGATTGCCGACTCGACCCTGGTGACCCGCGGTGTACGGGTCCCGGCTCTCAGTCATTTGGCTGAGGGCAGCAAGCGTACCTTCGAACGCGGTTGAGAGTTGCTGCATCGCTCGCACGTGTTCGAGCCCGAAGGACATCTCTCGCACGACGCCCTCGAGAGTCCTGACCGTGTCGTCGTCGAACCAGAACCGATCGCCGTCGTAGACGGTGAGGCACGCACGCCGGCCCGAGAAGTCAAATGGCAGGGCGAGCGAGGAACCAAGTCCGAACGTGGTCGCCCTTTCACGCCACAGCGGCAGGATGGCATTGACGGGAAGATCCAAGCAGACCTGGCTCGTGCCGGTGCGCAGTGCGGTGCCGGTGGGTCCGCGACCGCTGGGCTCTGTACCCCACCACGACACGATGCCCTCGGAGAGGTAGTCGGTCGCCCCCGCTGCGCACAAGATCTCGACGCCGTCGGTGTCGGGGGAAGCGACGGCGACCCAGGCCAATGCGTACGTGCCGGGAACGATGAATGCCTCGCAGATCTGGGCAAGACACGTGTCGGCATCCGTCGCGTTCATCGCGACATGGTTCACCGCATTTACCAACTCGAGCGCCAGTCGGCTGCGCAACGCCTCACTGGTGTCGATGAAGGTGGCGACGACGCCTGTCGAACCGTCGGCCAGAAGGGCGGGCACGGTGTCGACAAGAATCCACCGGCGGGTGTGGTGTTGATTCGACGTTCCCATCAGAACGTGGTGACACGCTTGGCCGGTGGCGAGGGTCATTTGGATGGGCAGCTCGTCGTCTGAGAAGGGAGTTCCGTCGGGCTTGACGACGTCCCAGTTAGGACTTCGAAGTCCTTGCGCGCCCAAGTCGGACTCGTCTGCGCCGAGCAACTCCAGGGCTGCCCGATTCACGTCGATAATGCGCCCTTCATGGTCACTGACAACGATTCCCATCGTCAGCGTGTCGGCGATGACGCGAGGACCTGCCAGCAGCGTCACGCCGCTGCGAGGTAATCCACTGTTCGTTGAACTCATCGTCCCCCCGACTGGCACGTGCCGTCAGTCTAAGGACGAGTGTTGGTGGGGGCAAGGGTTCCTTGCGCGGAGCCTCTCGCAATTCGTCACTCTGGATCTGACCTTGTGGCACTCTTCGGCGTTGCGGGCGATTGATGGTGGCGTGGCAGTGTGGAGGCGTCGGGAGCACCCGGCGTGGTCAAAGGAGACCGACGGAATGGAAGAGAGCATCAACTCGTCGAATGACGGACTCTCTAGGCGCAGCGCCGAGCGCGCCGAGCGACTGATTGAACGATCTCGTGGTCTTCGAACGGGTCACGATCAAGCCACGCGCCGTCGCTTCGCGCGACTCTTCCGAGACCCCGCGGCGCTCAATGTGACGATCACCATCACCGACGACGTGATGCGCTTCGCGTCAAGTAGCGCGGCGGCGCGGCAGTTGCGACGCGCTGCTCGGCGCGCGAGCGTGAGGGGATTTGGGGCCTTCAACGCAGTGGGTCTGCGCAGCGTATCGAGACTCAGCTCCATCGCTCCACGTGCGGCCGTCGCGATCGTGCACGCTCGAGTGCGATCTCTCACCCGCGACCTGATCGGTGACGACGATCCGAGGGCGCTGGCGAAGCAGATCGCCCGTCGACGGGCGAGGGGCCAGGCCCTCAATGTGAATGTCCTGGGCGAAGCTGTCCTCGGCGAGCGCGAGGCCCAGGACCGGCTCTCGCGCGTCCTCGAGATGATCGCGCGCGTTGACGTCGACTACGTCTCGGTCAAACTCTCGGCGCTCGTCAGTCAGATCGTCACCTTCGACCACGACGGATCGCGCGAGCGCGTGGCCGCGCGGCTACGTAGTCTCTATCGAGCCGCGGCGACGAACGCGACGTTCGTCAACCTCGACATGGAGGAGTACCGGGACCTGCGCATGACGGTCGACGCCTTCACCCTTGTCTTGAGCGAAGACGAGTTCAAGGG
>DATIVP010000103.1:0-3643 GCA_035465755.1 Acidimicrobiales bacterium
GCTGGCCCAGGCCATGGTCTACGGCGCCAAGGTCTTTCAGATCCGCGGCAACTTCGACCAGGCCCTCGACCTCGCGCGCGAGCTGACCCAACACCTGCCGATCACCATCGTGAACTCGATCAACCCCGATCGCATCGAGGGCCAGAAGACGGGCGCCTTCGAGATCGTCGACGTGCTGGGCAAGGCACCCGACATCTTGTCGATCCCCGTGGGCAACGCCGGCAACATCACCGCCTACTGGCGCGGCTTCACCCAGTACCACGTGGGGGGTCGCGCGTCGACCCTGCCCAAGATGTGGGGCTTCCAGGCGGCCGGGGCCGCGCCCATCGTGCTCGGACACCCCGTTAGCAACCCCGAGACGATCGCGACGGCGATCCGCATCGGCAACCCCGCGAGCTGGGTGCCGGCCCTCGAGGTGATCCACGAGTCCCTGGGCGACATCCGCGCCGTCACCGACGAGGAGATCCTCGACGCCTACTCCTACGTCGCGCGCCACGAGTCGGTGTTCTGCGAGCCGGCGAGCGCCGCGTCGGTCGCCGGGATCCTCAAGTACGGCGTGCCCAAGGGTTCGACCGTGGTGTGCGTGTTGACCGGCAATGGTCTCAAAGACCCCGATACGGCGGTCTCGCTGAGCGGGTTGCCCCCCGTCGTCGACGCGACGATCTCGTCGCTGCTCGACGCACTCTCCTAGCCGCGCAGCCCGGTGAGGGTCTGCAGGCCCAGGCTGACCGATCCGACCAGGATCCACAGCAGGGCGCCGAGGACCAGCGGACGATAGCCCGCGCGCGCGATGTCGCGCACCCGGGTGGAGAGTCCGATCGCGCCCAGGGCCATCGTGATCATGAACGACGCGACGTCGCCGAGGCCGACGTGCAGCGCGCTCGGCACCAGGCCAACGGTGTTGAGGGTCGTCGCGAGCAGGAACCAGGCGATGAAGAGGGGAAAGGTCCGGCGCACGTGGCCCACCAGCGAGCGTCGCTCGCCGGCGGGTGTCGCGCGCGCGCGCCAGAACGCGAGGACCAGCGTGATCGGGATGATCATGAGCGTGCGGGTGAGCTTGACGACGACGGCGCTCGAGGTCGCGTGGTGTCCGAAGATGGACGCGGCCGCCACCACCGAGGACATGTCGTTGACCGCGGTACCGGCCCACAGGCCGAACGCCCCGGGCGTCATGTGCAACAGGCGGCCCAGCGTCGGGAAGGTGAGCACGGCGGCCACGTTGAAGAGGAAGATGGTCGCGACCGCGTAGGTCACGTCGGCCTCGGGCGCGTCGATCACGGCGTCGGTCGCCGCGATGGCCGACGCGCCGCAGATCCCGGTGCCCACGCCGATGAGCGTGCGCAGGTCCCGCTCGATGCCGAGGGCGCGGCCCAGGAGCGCTGCGCCCAGTAGGGCCACCGCGAGCGAACCCACCATGACCGGCAGGCTCGCGGCACCCGTGGCGAGGACCTGACGAAAGCTGAGCGCGGTGCCGAGCACGACGATCGAGCCCTGCAGCACGGTCTTGGCCGCGACGTGCACCCCCGGGCGCCAGGCGTCGGGCAGGGGACGGGCGAGAACGAGCAGTATCCCGCCGACGATGGCGAAGACGGGCGCGCCGACCACGGGCACGAGCCGGCCCAGCACCGTCGCCACCAGCGCGAGGGCGGCGCTCGCCGCGAGGCCCGCCCCGCGGCCGGCGAAGCGTGCCCGCATCGCGGGCGCGGACTGGCGGGGGGGATTCGAAGTGGTCGAGTAACTCATGCAACCAGTCTCGAGACCGACGCCGCGTGGGGGAAGTGGGCACTTGGTGATCGCGTTATAAGATTTGGTTATGCCCCTGCCGCAGCCGGTGCCGGACCTGATCTCACTTGACCTGCTCGCGAGCGTGGCGGCGTTGGGCTCGATCCGCCAGGCCGCGATGGCCCACGGGATCAGCCAGCCCGCGGCGAGCACCCGCCTGCGACACCTCGAGGGCAGCCTGGGCGTCGAACTCTTGCACCGCACGTCGGGTGGAGCGCAGCTGACCCCGGCGGGGCGCGTGGTCGTGGGCTGGTCCGAGCAGGTTCTCAGCGACGTGCGCTCGATACTGACGGCGACGGCGGCGCTGCGCCGCGAACGGCGCACGTCGGTGCACGTGGCCGCCTCCATGACGGTGGCCGAATACCTGGCCCCCGAGTGGCTGGTGCGCGTGGCGACGATCGACCCCGATCTGCACGTGGCCCTGGACATGGCCAACTCCGAGCAGGTGGCCGAACTGGTGCGCGAGGGCCGCGTCGACCTCGGCTTCGTCGAGGGCGCCTCGAAGCTCGTCGGGCTACGCAGCCAGACCCTGCTCGACGACGAGCTGGTCCTGGTGGTGGCGGCGCATCATCCGTGGGCGAGCCGACGGCGCGAGGTCACCGCGCGCGAACTCGCCGCAACCCCCCAGGTGCTGCGCGAAGCGGGCTCGGGCACGCGCGAGGTCCTCGAGGAGTGGCTGGGGGAGAGGGGGCTCGCGGTGACCGCGTTGGTCGAGCTCGGCTCGACGACGGCGATCAAGCGCGCGGTCGAGTCCGGCGCCGCGCCGGCCGTCCTGAGCCGTCTCGCGGTCAGTGGCGACGTGCGCGACGGTCGCCTGGTGGTGGTGCCCATCGCCGGCGGCGGGCCGACGCGCATGATTCGCGCCCTGTGGTCCGCCGCGTCGCCGCTCAGTCCGGCGGCGAAGCGCGTCCTCTCTCAGATTCAAGAGGCGAGCACCGAGCGCTGAGTCTGAGGAAGTTGGTTGCGCCGGGGGCGACTTCGGCTACACTGAAGGAGTCGTCCGCGACTCGGCCACTTGCCGACGTGCGGAAATTCTTTCCAAGACGGCACTTCTCGTTTTTTCGCTCCGTGCGTCTTTCCCCGTGCGGCGAGAAAGGAATTCCATGGCTATCAAGCCCTCCCCAGACCGGACCGATCTCGAGTCCAAGACCCGCGAGGATCTCCAAACCATCGCCAAGGTGAAGGGCGTCGACGTGAGCGCCCGCGCCTCGAAGTCCGCCCTGATCGAAGCGATCATGGGCGACGTCGCACCCGCCGCGGCGCCCGCAACGCCGGCGACGCGGGCCGTTCGCTCGCGCCGCACCGTGGCGACGCCCACCGACGACTTCGAGGACCTGCTCGGCGAGTTCACTGAGACCGCGCCGAGTCCGGCGCCCGCGCCGAGCCCGCGCCGCGGACTCGACTCTCCCGGCGTCGTGAGTCATGCCAGCCGGGCCCAGAGCGACGCGGAGTCGAGCGTCGCACCGGCGCCGCCCGCCGAGGCCGCGCCGACCCCGGCCGAGAACCCGCGCGGCCCGCGCCCCGAGCGCCAGCCGCGCGACTTCAACGAGGGTGGCCGCAACAACCGGCGCAACCGGCGCAACCGCAGCGGACGCGAGCGCTTCGGCGGCGAGGCCCAGCCCAACGCCGACCAGCCCTACAGCGGCGAACTGCTCGAGGTGGAGGGCCTGCTCGACCTGCGCGAGGACGGCTATGGCTTCTTGCGCACGAAGGGCTATCACCCCTCGCCGATGGACGTCTACGTCTCGATCAACCAGGTCCGTCGCTACCACCTGCGCAAGGGCGACATGATCGCCGGCGGGTACCGCCCGGCGGCCTCGAACGAGAAGTACCCGGCGCTGTTGCGCGTGGACTCCGTCCA
>DATIVP010000104.1:0-7801 GCA_035465755.1 Acidimicrobiales bacterium
CCCATCGTCGAGCGACCGGGGTGCTCGAAGACGATGTCGGGGTCCTCACCCACCAGGGCGCGAATGTCCTTGCCCAGTCGGCGCCACTCCGACTCGTCCTGGGTGTGCTCGTCCTTCCAGAACCGGTAGTCCTTCTCGCGCCGGTCGATCACGTACTCACAACCCAGTTCGCGCAGCGTGGCCACCTTCGACGCGCTCGAGACGACGCCGATCGGGATGCCGCCGGAGTTGAGTACGTGCTGGACCGCGAAGGAGCCGATGCCGCCCGACGCACCCCAGATGAGGACCTTGTCGCCCTGGGTGACCGGCGCGCCGTTGCGCGAGACGAGCATGCGATACGACGTCGAGTTGGTCAGGGCGTTGACCGCGGCCTCCTCCCAGGTGAGGTGCCGGGGCTTGGGCATGAGCTGGTTGGCCTTGACCAGGGTGATGTCGGCGAGTCCGCCGAAGTTCGTCTCGAATCCCCAGATGCGCTGATTCGACGCGAGCATCGAGTCGTCGTGGCCGCTCGGGTCCTGGTCGTCGACGTGGTTGCAGTGGACGGTGACTTCGTCGCCGACCTTCCAGTTGCGCACGGCCGATCCGGCGCGCACGACCACCCCGGCGGCGTCGGAACCGAGCACGTGGTAGTCGCGCGCGTGACGCGCGCCCCAGTAGGACTCACGGCCCAGCCGATCGAGGAAGCCGAAGGTCGACAGCGGCTCGAAGATGCTCGTCCACACGGTGTTGAAGTTGATGGAGGAGGCCATGACCGCGACGAAGACCTCGTCGGGCGCCATCTCGGGCAACTCGAACTCTTGGAGGTGCAGACTCGCCCGCGGGTCCTTGTCGCGCGAGGCCACACCGTCGAACATGTTCTGGTCCTCGCGGCGCACGACGACGCCGCGCGAGGTCGTGGGCAGGGGCGTCGCGGCGAGGACGTCGGGCGGCGCGCCGGCGCGAACGGCGTCGAGGAGCTCACTCATTGACGAGACACTACCGGCCACCCCACGCGTGTGCCCCGACAAATTCCGGCGTCGGGCGACCCCGCGATCGTCGTCGCGCGCGAGGTCTATCGTGGCAGCGTTACGCCAAGAGTCAGGAGAACCCATGTCGCGCAGCGTCATCGTCGCCGGAAAGCGCACCCCGATCGGCAAGCTGGCGGGAGCCTTCGCCAGCTTGAGCGCCCAGGACCTGGGGGGCCTCGCCATCAAGGCCGTCCTCGAGGAGACGGGCGTCGATCCCGCGACGATCGACGCGGTGTTGATGGGCCAGGTCGTCCAGGCCGGCCAGGGTCAGATCACCGCGCGCCAGGCCGCACAACGTGGTGGCATCCCCCTCTCGGTGCACGCGACCACGATCAACAAGGTCTGCCTGTCGGGCTTACAGACCCTCCACCTGGCCGATCTCATGATTCGCGCGGGCGAAGCCGAGATCATCGTCGCCGGCGGCATGGAGTCGATGACGAACGCTCCCTACCTGCTGCCCGGCGCGCGCGCGGGCTACCGGATCGGTGACGCGAGCATCGTCGACTCGATGATGTTCGACGGACTCACCTGCGCCTTCGACCACTGCGCGATGGGGCTCTCCACCGAGCGCTACAACCAGGGTTCGATCAGCCGCGAGCGCCAGGACGAGTTCTCGGCGCGATCGCACCAGCTCGCCGCGGCGGCCATCGCCGCGGGCAAGTTCGCCGAGGAGATCACGCCGGTCAGCGTCGCCCAGCGCAAGGGCGACCCTCGCTTCGTCGAGCTCGACGAAGGCGTGCGTGCCGAGACGACCGCCGCTTCGCTGGCGGGACTTCGCCCAGCCTTCGACAAGGACGGCACCATCACGGCGGGCAACGCGTCGCAGATCTCTGACGGTGCCGCCGCTCTGCTCGTGATGTCCGCCGAGCGCGCGGCCGCACTGGGACTCACGCCGCTCGGAGAGATCGTCAGCTACGGCGAGGTCGCCGGTCCCGACACGTCGCTGCTGAACCAGCCGTCGCGCGCCATCGCCAAGGCCTCGGCCAAGGCCGGTCTCGACCCCGCGGGCTTTGACCTCTACGAGATCAACGAAGCCTTCGCCGCGGTGGGCCTCGCCTCGGCGGACGACCTCGGACTCGACGAGAGCAAGGTCAACGTCAATGGTGGCGCGATCGCGCTGGGCCACCCCATCGGAATGTCGGGTTCGCGACTGGCGCTGACCGCCCTCTACGAGCTTCGTCGCCGCGGTGGCGGTACCGCCGCCGTCGCGCTCTGCGGCGGGGGCGGCCAGGGCGACGCCGCGATCCTGCGCTCGCTCTAGTCGGGTCGGTAGGCGGCGACCGCGTCGTAGCGCAACAGGCCCACCGGCCGGTCCTCGTCGAGGGCGAGCACCACGGTGGCGGCCTTGGGCAAGTGTCCGGGCGCAAGGGGCGCCGGTACTGTGCGCGCGAGCGAGTCGACCAAGTCGCGCAGCGTCGGATTATGCCCCACTACCATCAATGACGACGTGACCGGATCGATCGCCGCGAGGTCGATCAGGACATCTTCGGCCGTCACCTCGCGCCGCCCGTTGTAGATGAGGTCGCTGTACTCGACGTGCGCGACGAACGGCGTGTCCTCGAAGGCGCGCGCGAAGGTCTCGCGAGTGCGCGCGGCGCCGCTCACCAGGGCGACGACCGGTCCGAATCGACCCAATTCGTCGGGGTCGCTCGCGAGAGCGCGTAGCTGCTCGCACTGGCGGCGCCCGTGGGCACTGAGGCGCCGGTCGTAGTCGCGGCCGGAATCGGCCCGGTCCTCGGCCTCGGCGTGACGAACGATCGTGAGATAGCGCACCCGTGAAGTCTCGCACCGCACCCCCGGGGGCGCCAGCGTCGTTTAACGTTCGAGCGTGCCCGCGCCGATTACCGACCTCCAGGCCGTCATCCTCGGACTGCTCCAGGGCGTCTCCGAGCTCTTCCCGGTGTCGAGCCTTGGCCACAGCGTCCTCGCGCCGGCCCTCTTCGGCTGGCACCACCTCGTGGCGGCCCAGTCCGCGAAGCACTCCTTCTTCCTCGCCTTCCTCGTCGGACTTCACGTGGGCACCGCGGCCGGCCTCTTCGTCTACTACCGCACGACCTGGATGGCTTTCGCGCGCGCCCTCGTAGACCGCCTGCGCGGCGTCGGCCAACGCGGAGCGTCGTCGCTGTGGCGCCTCGATGACGCCTCGATGGACGCGAACTACCGTCTGCTCGCCCTGCTCGTCGTGGCCACGATCCCGGTGGGACTGGCCGGGGTCGTCTTCGACTCGACGCTGCGTGTCCTCTTCGCCAAGCCGCTCGCCGCGGCCATCTTCCTCGTGGTCAACGGATTCATCCTCTTTGGCGCCGAACGCCTGCGCGCCGGCCGGGGCCGCCACGTGCGACTCGTCAGCCTCGAGACGCTCTCGGTACGCCAGGCGATCACCATCGGGGCCTCCCAGAGCCTCGCACTCTTCGCCGGGATCTCACGCTCGGGGATCGCCATGGCCACGGGCCTCGCGGGCGGACTCAGCCACGAGGACGCCGCCCAGTTCTCGTTCCTGCTCGCCACGCCCGTCATCGCACTCGCCGGCCTCTACAAGCTGCCCGAGCTCTTCGGCTCGACGGGATCGGGCGTGAGAACGCCCGCGGCGCTCGGCGCTCTGTGCGCGGCGGCGGCGGCCTATCTCTCAGTGCGCTTCCTGGTGCGCTGGTTCGCAACCAAGACGCTCGCGCCCTTCGCGCTCTACAGCCTGGCTCTCGGGCTCTTCGGCGTCGTCTACTTCGCCTAGTCGGACAGCACGCGCCGGCCGTCGATCGCCCGGCCGAGCGTCAGGTCGTCGGCGAACTCGAGGTCGCCGCCGACCGGCAGTCCGCTCGCCGGCTGGCTGACCACCAGGCCCGGGGCCGCGAGAAGGCGGCTCAGGTACATCGCGGTCGCATCGCCCTCGACGTTCGAGTTGAAGCACAAGATGACCTCAGTGACCGGACCGCGCAATCGAGCGAGCAGTTCTTGGATGCGCAGCCTCTCGGGTGTGACGCCCTCAAGGGGATTGAGGACGCCGTGCAGGACGTGATACGTGCCGCGAAAAGCGCCCGAGCGCTCGACCGCGACCACGTCAGGCGGGTTCTCCACGACGCAGATGACCGTCTGGTCGCGTCGCGTATCCGCGCAGATCGGGCACAGTCCGCCCGACTCGGCGATGTTGCAGCAGCGCTCGCAGAACGAGAGCTTGGTCGCCATCTCGCCGAGGGACGCGGCCAGACGCGCGACGTCTTCGTCGGGCTGGCGCATGAGCCAGAACGCGATGCGCTGGGCCGACTTGGGGCCTACGCCGGGGAATCGCCCCAGTTCGTCCACGACCGCTTGTAACGCTGGCGGGTAGGTCACGAGATTTCCTGGGCGCCCGGAAACATCTCGGTGATGAGGTGCTCGGCCACCGAGTCGACGACGATGGCCGCGGCGTCACCCGCGTCACCGTCGACTTCGTCATCGGCCACCGGCGCCGCGGCCCGTGCGCGCGCTGGCGTGCGCGAAGCGCTCGGCGTCGCGGCAATCGCGCCGTCGACGATCCAGTCGATGGAAAACCCGACCTTGAACTCGTGCTCGAGCGCGCTGCGCAGTCCCGGCGTCACCATCTCGCTGTTCTGGCGAAGGTCTTCACTCGCCACCGCGATCGTCACGCGCCCCGCCGCGACGGCGCGCACCTCGGCGTTCTTTAGGACCAGTTGAGCCGAGCGCGCGGTGCGCGGCACGACGCGCGCGGCGAAGCGTTCGCGAAAGTCCGCGAGGGAGACGTCGGTCGACCCAGTCGACGCGGCAGGCGGCGTGACCGGCGCGACGGGTTCCGTCGGGGCGCCGCGCAACGCGCTGGGCGGGCTCGGGGCGGGCTCGGGGGCGTCGGTGCCGGCAGGTGCGCTCGCGATGGGTCGGCGCACAGGGGCGGCGGGCTCGGGAGAACTCGCGGCGCTCTTCTCCAGACGTGTCACCCTCTCGGCGAGCGCGTCGATCGACGTGTCGAGTTCGGCCCGCGTCAGTCGCACCAGGGCCACCTCGAGGGTGACCGTCTTCTCCGGAGCGCCGCGCATCTCTCGCAACGTTCGCCCCAGTGTCTCGAGAACCCGCACGGTCCGCGCGAGGCCCAGTCGCGCTCCCCACTGGGCGAGCCTCTCGCGGTCGGCGTCGACGGCCGCGGCCACGTTGGGGGCGACCTGTAGGAGGAACGCTTGGCGCAGCTCGGCGATGAAGTTCTCCGTCAGCTGTTCGGGATCCCATCCCTGGGCCAACAGGGTGGCGAGCGCGGTGAGCGCGGCGACCGCGTCACTTTCGGCCAACGCCGAGAAGAGCACGTCGAACTCGGGCTGGGTATCCGCGACGGGACCGGTCGCGAGGAACTGGTCGAGAGCGCTCAACGCGTCGCGCGCCGAGCCGCGACCTTGGCGCACCGCGGCCTCAATAGTCGCGTCGTCGGCGGAGAGGCCCGCCGCGTCACGGATGTCGCTGAGGAGGCCGCCAAGGGTCTCGGCTCCGAAGAGCCGAAACTCGAGGTGTTGGGTGCGCGAGCGGATCGTGGGCAGCACCTTGTGGGGATCGGTGGTCGCCAACACGAACACGACGTGCGGCGGCGGCTCCTCGAGGGTCTTGAGCAGAGCGGCTGACGCGGCCTTGGAGAGCTGGTGGACCTCGTCGAAGATGTAGACCTTCCAGCGGCCCGGCGTGCCGTGCCAGGCCCCCACGGTGATGTCGCGCACGTCGTCAACACCGTTGTTGGATGCGGCGTCGAGCTCGGTGACGTCCAGGGACGTTCCCCGCGTGATCGCGACGCAACTCGCGCACTCGTTGCACGCATCGCCGTCGATCGGGTGCTCGCAGTTGAGTGCCTTGGCGAGGATTCGCGCCGCGGTCGTCTTGCCCGTGCCCCGCGGTCCCGAGAAGAGGTACGCGTGCACGACGCGCCCACTGGCGACTGCCCCTTGAAGAGCGCGCACCACGTGATCCTGTCCCCGCAACTCCGCGAATCGACCCGGCCGGAAGCGCCGATAGAGGGCGGTGACCCCCTCGATAGAGGTGGGCACGGGTTGGTCAGCCATGCACGCATGCTAACGGCGCACTGTAAGAAGCCGAGGTCCAAAGCGGCAGTCAGGCGATCCGTGGCACCCGGCGCAATCCGCTGAGAGCTGCTGGCTTCCACCCCTGACTCGGTTCACGAACGACCGTCGCACGGGACCCGACTACCGCTTTGGACCTCGGCGTTTCAAGGCTAGCGTGCCAGCCCGCGGCCGCCTCGGGTAACCTTGCCACCCGGCGCTTTAGCGAGTGCCTGGAGGAGTGCGAGAGCGGCCGAATCGGCACGATTGGAAATCGTGTGTAGGGCAACCTACCGTGGGTTCAAATCCCACCTCCTCCGCCACAGGACCACGAAGGGCCGCCACCGCCAGGCGTCGACGAGTCGATCCAGTCCGACGGCCCACGCCGAGCGCGCTAGGCGCGAGCCACGAGCACCCGGAAGACGTTATTGGTCACGACCGAGCCGTCGGACTGGGCGAAGCGCGCAAACGCCGATTCGACGGCCGAGCGCGCAGCGCTCTCGCCCGCGTGCTCGGCGGCTCGCCGCCCGGGTCCCGTCGCCATGAGCGCGCGCACGCCGGTGTCCACGCCAGAGAACGTGAAGGGGGTCGCGACTTCGATCAGGTCAAAGGAAGTGAGTCCCGCCGATTCGGCCACCGACTCCACGGCCCCGGGCGCCGACAGGGCGAACGGGCCACCGGTCCCTGGCGGTGGCGGCGGCAGCAACGCCGCGAGGGCACCCAGCACCGCGCCCATCTCGCACCGATCGGGTGAAGCCCAGGTGGTGACAGCGACCGGCGCGGCGGACTTGGCCACTCGCACCATCTCGCTGACGGCCCGCACGGGATCGGCCGCGAACTGCACCGAGTTGAACGCCGACACTGCGTCGAACGTGCCGTCGCCAAAGGGCATCTCCTCGAGGTCTCCCTGGTGCAGCCCGGCGTCGCCGACTCGTTCGCGCGCCACCTCCAACAGACCCTCGGAGGCGTCCAGACCGGTGGGCGTCACTCCGCGTCCCCTCGCCAACTCCAGGGCGAGACCTGATCCGCACCCTGCGTCGAGGTAGGTCATGCCGGCACGCAGGCCCATCGCGTCAAAGGCCGCCTCGTAGAAGGGGACCTGACAGGGCTCGATCAGCTGCGACCACTCTCGCGCTCCCGCACCCCACAAGACTCCCTGGGCTTTCGCAGATCCCATCGTGCCCCCCCACGTCGCACGCCGTTGCCGGCGTCGTCACCGTAGCAAGAAATCGACCCGACAATCAGGGCCGCACCGTCGCCCGACTGGCGCCACATCGGAAGGCATCGTGACGGGGCCCAACGGCGCCGCACCGCGGCAATGGCAGGACTAACTCCCCTCCCACCTGCTATATTGGCACTCAGATCCCTAGAGTGCCAACCGGCCGGGGGACGCAGACAGAGGTAAGGAGGTATGCAATGCCGCTTCTTGTACGTTCCGAACCGTTTCGGGACTTCGACCGTCTCTTCCAGCAGATGATGGGTGAGACGACCCGTCGGTCCACGCTGCTCACGATGCCCATGGACGCGTACCGCAAGGAGGACCAGTTCCTCGTGCAGTTCGACCTGCCCGGCGTCGAGGTCAGCTCCATCGAGCTCACGGTCGACAACAACACGTTGACCGTCAGGGCCGACCGCAAGGCGCCGCTCGTCACCGAGGGCGTCGAGGCCCTCGTGGCCGAGCGCCCGCACGGCACGTTCAGCCGCCAGATTCTCCTCGGCGACAACCTCGACACGACCAAGATCGACGCGCACTACGCCGAGGGCGGTCGC
>DATIVP010000105.1:0-9168 GCA_035465755.1 Acidimicrobiales bacterium
GTGTTCAACCGCGTGGTCCGGCTTCTGACCGAAGCGGGGATCAGCGTGTGGGGGTCGCGAACGCTCTCGGTGCGCGGGCGAACGAGCGGTCAGTGGCGCTCGACGCCGGTCAACCTGCTCACCCACGGCGGCGTGGACTACCTCGTGGCGCCGCGCGGGGTCACCCAATGGGTGCGCAACCTTCGCGCGGCCGGCACCGGTGAGGTGCGCGTGGGGCGTCGCACGCGGACGTTCTCGGCGACCGAACTCGACGACGACGCCAAGGTCGAGGTGCTGCGCGCCTACCTGCGCCGTTGGAAGATGGAGGTCGGCGTCTTCTTCGACGGTGTCAGCGCCACCTCCGCACCGAGCGAGCTCGCGAGGATCGCCCCGCACCACCCGGTCTTCCGGTTGACCTACGAGAGCTGAGTCGGCGACGAGTCCGCCACCGTCGGCCAACGATCAGGTATCTCCGGCGGCGACTCTCACGGCGCCACCGTCAAGGATAGAGGGGCCCGTCAGTTCTGGCGTCGTGGAGAGCTACGAGAGATCGACGCCGGCGAGTGTCGCGTGCGCGACGGCGGGGTCGCCGGTCACGCTGAGGTCGTCGAGCGAGCATCGACCGTTCAGGTAGAGCACCAGGTCCGACGCGCTCGCCGAGATCGTGGTCGCCTCTCCCGCGCCGAGGGTCCAGGAGGCGTCGGCGTCGCTCGCGTGAAACGTGATCGCCTTCGCGGAGGGAACGACCAGATCGGCGCGATGCACGTGGAGGAACTCGGGAATGCCGTCGAGGGCCGCCTCACGCGGCAGCGCCGACGCCAGGCCCATCGCGTTCGCGGCGTCCCAGGCGTGCACGACGGCCTCTTGCACCTGGTGGCGGCCGACGGCACCGGCGTTGCTGGGCTCGCCCCACCACGTCCAACAGGGCGAATCCTCCTCGAGCGAGTCGAGGGCGTCGATGAGCCGGGCGGTCGAGTCGCGACACCAGGCGGCGAATGCGGCCGACTCGCTCGCGATGTCATCGTCGACCGTCGCCACGGGTGCCCCGATCTCGCGGGCGAGCAGGTTCACCGCCCAGAACCTCTGGACGACGCCGAGGTGCCAGGCGAGCTCTTCGAGAGTCCACTCGGGGCACGAGGGAACGACGATTTCTCGGGACTCGTCGGTGATCAGCGCCGCGACGCTCTCGCTGGCGTCAATGATGGCGGCTCGTTTCGCCCCGGAGTCCATGGCGTCACCCTAGACGTCCCGTCACCGCGACGCCCGCGACGTCAATAGAGTTCTCAGGGTGAGACGAACCCCTACCTTTGAGAATCCCTACCGCCTGTCGACCACCATCGTGCCGCGCGCGTATCGCCTGCGCATCGAGCCGGACCTCGACGCCGCAACCTTCTCGGGTCACGTGGCGATCGATGTCGACGTGTCCGAATCGGCGACGTCGATCTCGCTCAACGCACTCGACCTCGAGCTCGACGCGGCGAACGTGCGCGTGGGCGATCAGACCATCGCGACGTCCGCTCCCCGCTTTGACGCCGAACTCGAGACCGTCACTTTCGACCTGGCCTCGGCGGTCCCGGTGGGCGCCGCGACGCTGGAGATCTCGTTCCGCGGGGTCCTCAACGATCAGCTGCACGGCTTCTATCGCTCGACGTATGAGGACGGCGCGGGAACGACCCACACGATCGCCACCACCCAGTTCGAGGCCACCGACGCGCGCCGCGCCTTCCCCTGCTGGGACGACCCGGCGTTCAAGGCGACCTTCGAGGTGACCCTGGTGGTGGCGAAGGATCTTCACGCGTACTCCAACAGCGCCGAGGTGTACACCGTCGAACTCCCCGACGAGCGCCGCGAGGTGCGCTTCGCTCCGACGATGGTCATGTCGACCTACCTCGTGGCCTTCGTCGTCGGCCCCTTCGAGGCGTCGCCGGTGACGACGGTGGCCGGGGTCCCCGTGCGCGTCATCCACCCTCGGGGCAAGGGACACCTCACGGACTACGCCATGGAGGCCGCGGTCCACGCGCTCGAGTACTTCACCGAGTACTTCGACCGGCCCTACCCGGGCGACAAGGTTGACCTCGTCGCGGTGCCCGACTTCGCCGCCGGGGCGATGGAGAACCTCGGCTGCGTGACGTTCCGCGAGGAGTACCTGCTGATCGACCCGGCTCACGCGTCCCAACGCGAGCGCGAGAACACCGTGCTCGTCGTGAACCACGAGCTCGCCCACATGTGGTTCGGCGACCTCGTGACCATGGAGTGGTGGGAGGGGATCTGGCTCAACGAGGCCTTCGCCACGTTCATGGAGTCGATCTGCACCGACCACTTCAAGCCCGAGTGGAAGAAGTGGGTCAGTTTCAGCGTCGACCGCGACCGCGCCTTCACGGTCGACTCCCAGCACTCGACGCGTCCCATCGAGTATCGCGTGGTCTCGCCGAACGAGTGCCGGGGCATGTTCGACGTGCTGACCTATCAGAAGGGCTGCTCGGTGCTGCGCATGCTCGAGCAGTACCTGGGCGAGAGCGTCTTTCGCGACGGCGTGAGGCTCTACCTCTCGCGCCACGCCTACGACAACGCCGTCACCGCGGACCTGTGGTCGGCGCTCGAGGCCGCCTCGGGCGAGCCGGTGGGCTCGATCATGGACACCTGGATCCTCCAGGGAGGATTCCCGCTCCTCTCCTACGACGGCGCGACGCTCGCGCAGTCGCCGTTCTTCTTTCGCGAGAGCGCGGGCGAGTCGAGCATCGGCGAGTCCTGGAAGGTGCCGGTGCTGACGCGAAGCCTCGGCGAGAGCGCCACGCAGCGCGTGTTGCTCGACGACGCGAGCGCGGCCGTGGCCACCCGCGGGGTGACCCTCGTGAACGCCGGGGGCGCCGGCTTCTATCGCACCGCCTACGCCTCCTCGCACCTCGCCGAGATCGCGGCGCGACTGAGCGACCTCGACGAGGCCGAGCGCGCCGTGCTCTTCTCGGACACCTGGGCGGCCAACCTGCTCGGACGTGCGAACCTGGCCGATCTGCTCGCGCTGGCGCGCGGCCTCAGCCACCTCGACGAACCGACCCCGTGGGGGATCGTCGCGCGCGCCCTGGGTCTGGTGGATCGCATCGCCGACGACGAGACGCGCGAACTGCTCGCTCGCGTGGCCGAGGAACTGCTCTCACCCGTCTACGTGCGCCTGGGCTGGGACCCAATCCCCGGTGAGAGCACCCAGGCCGGCGAGCTGCGCGCCCTCGCGCTGCGGGTGCTCGGCACCATCGGACGCGACGCGTCGATCGCTGAGGAGGCGGCGGCGCGCTTCGACGCCGGCGCCCTGAGTGGCGACCTGGCCGACGCCATCGTGGCGATCACCCTGCACCAGAACCGCCCGGGTGACGCCGCGACCTGCGAGGCTCGCCGCAAGAGCGCGGCGACGCCCCAGGAGGAGCAGCGCTACCTGTTCGCGCCGGTCAGTTCGCGCGACCCCGACGTGGTGCTGTCAGCCTTTGAGAACGCGTTCGTCGACGTGCGCACCCAGGACGCCCCCTACCTGATCCGTGGACTGCTCACCAACCTGGTGGCCGGGCGCGAGGTCTGGCGCCGGCTGAGCGGTCGCTGGGACGAAGCCCTCGAGCGCTTCCCGGAGACCTCGCACGCGCCCATGGCCGCGGGCGTCGAATCCTTCATCGACGATCCCGCCCTCGCCGCGACGGTCCGCACTTTCCTTGAGGGCCACCCGGTGCCCACGAGCCAGCGCCAGGTCGCCCAGTTCCTCGACGTCATGGACGTGAACGTGGCCTGGGCCGAGCGCACGCGATCTGACCTGGCCGGCACCCTGAGCGCCTTCCTCGCTCGATGAGCGAGGCGGTCCTCAGTCGGGCGAGCGTGGCGCGGGTGCGCGCGGCGCTCGCCGCAGCCGGATTCGCGGGCGAGATCCGCGTGCTCGCCGACAGCACTCGCACCGCGGCCGAGGCGGCGGCGGCCCTCGGGGTGGCGGTCGGCCAGATCGCGTCGTCGATCGTCTTTCGCACCAGCGACGGCTCGCCCGTGCTCGTGATCACGAGCGGCGCGCACCGGGTGGACGCGAACCTCGTCGCGGCGTCGCTGGGACTCGAGCGCCTCGAGCGCGTCGACGCGGACTACGTGAAGTCGGTCTCGGGTTTCTCGATCGGTGGCGTGAGCCCGCTGGGCTGGACCGACCCTCCGACGACGGCGCTGATCGACGAGGACCTCGCCGCCTTCGACGTGATCTGGGCCGCGGCGGGCCACCCTCACGCGGTCTTTCCCACCACGTTCGCCGAGTTGCGCGACGCGACGCAGTCTCGCAGCGTGCGCGTCGCGAACGCGGGGGCTTGACATACGCTCACGACGTGACACCTTCACGTTGGGCGCAGTGGCACGAGCCGTACGAGGATCCGACCTCGTACCTGTCGCATCGACTCCTCGAGGTCCAGCGCCAGACGGCGCTGGTGCTCGACAGTTGCCCCGAGGGCCCGATCCAGGTCTTGTCGATCTGCGCGGGCCAGGGGCGTGATCTCATTGGCGTGCTCGCGACACACCCGCGCGCACTCGACGTGACCGCCCGCCTCATCGAGCTTGACGAGGCCAACGTCGCCTACGCGCGCGAGTCGGCCTCTCGCCACGGCCTCGACAACGTCGAGGTCGTGGTGGGCGACGCGTCCGTGACCGACCTCTACGCCGGCGCGGTGCCGGCGGACCTGGTCATGGTCTGCGGGGTGTTCGGCAACATCACCGAGCGCGACATCGCCCGCACCGTGTCGTACCTGCCGTCGCTGTGCCACCGGGGCGCTCGCGTCGTGTGGACGCGCCATCGCAAGGAGCCCGACGTGACGCCCTCGCTGCGCGCGTCCTTCGAGCGCGTCGGATTCGTTGAGGAGCAGTTCGCCGCCCCCGAGGAGTTCGAGTTCACGGTCGGCACGCACCGCCTGGCCTCCGAGCCCGGTCGGTATTCTCCCGGGCGTCGCCTCTTCACCTTCGTCGAAGCCCAGCGAGAGGACGAAGCGTGATCCTGACGGTCTTTCGCAGCCGGCTGCGCCCCGGTGTGGAGGCCCAGTACCGTCCCCTGGCCGCCGAGATGAGCGAGCTCGCCCAGCAAATGGAGGGCTTCGTCGACGAGACGTTCTTCGCCGCGCCCAACGGCGATCGCGTGACCATCGTGCGCTTCGTCGATCGGTCGAGCCACGACGCGTGGGCCCGCCATCCGCGCCATCGCGACGCCCAGCGTCGGGGCCGCGACGAGTTTTACGAGTCCTACGAGATCTCGATCACCGAGGTGCTCGACGAGCGACGCTTCACCTTCGACCAGTCCCCGCGCTGACGAGTCGCACCAGGGCGCGCGCGGCGGCCGCGCGCACGCGCGCGACGTCGTCACCCTGGCACCGGGCCGCGGCCTCGAGGCCGTCGTCGAGGTAGTGCGCGGCGATGACTTTGAGGGCCATCTCGCGCACTCGCCAGGCCGGGTCGGCGGTCGCGGCGAGGACGTAGCGGGTGGCGCGTTCGCTGAATACGTAGAGCAGTCCGCGCAGCGCCCAGACGCGCACCCAGTAGCCCGACGGGCCACCCGACCCGCCGGCGAGAACGCTGCGCGACGCCGGCCCGGCGAGCGCCTCGCCCAACTCGGCCGTCAGCTCTCCTCCCTCGAGCAGCGCGATCAGCGACTCGACCAGGGAGTCCTCGCTCACGAGCGCGCCGTAGCGCGTGATGCTCGCGCGCGGCGAGTCGGCCCAGCGGCTGGTCACGCCACGAGTCTGGCACCGCGGGGCCATTGTCGCCGTCCCCCGCTAGGGTTCGTCGTAATGGGTGATGCTTCTGACGACGAGACCCTACTCGAATCCCTCGGAGAGGCCGGGGGCGACGAGGTCTGCTGGGCGCACCTGCTCTGCGAGGAGTGCGGGATGATCCTCAACGAACGTAATGAACATCGCCCGGAATGTTCTGCCGGCCGCGAGGCGCGCGCCTGACCGCTCTACACTGGCACTCGACACAGGGCTCGTGACACCGGGCGCGGCCCACGAGGCGAAGGTGACGGGTGACGAAGCGCGAAGGTAGCGAGCGCCAACGAGTCCCCCAGCCGTTGATCAAGCGGCGCATCGCCTCGGGGCGCGGCGCCATGGAGCAGCCCAACGTCACCCACGACGGGGCCACGGCGCTCAACGGCCCCTTCTGGGTGGCGCTCGTCATCACCGGCGTGGCGACCGGGCTCTTGGGGGACTTCTTGATGTGGGTCCTCGCCCTCGCCGAGAACGCGGCGTTCCACTACCACAGCGGCAGCTACCAGGACGCGGTCGCCGCGGTCTCGGGAGCGCGCCGCGTGACCTCGTTGATCGTCGCGAGCGTGATCGGTGCCACCGGCTGGTACCTCATCAGACGTCTCTTGCGCCACGAGCGCGCCGAGATCGACGACGCGCTCTGGCGCGGCGACGCCAATCTCTCGTGGCGGCGCTCCATCCTCACCAGCCTCGTCTCAGAGGTCGTGATCGGACTCGGCGCCTCGATCGGGCGCGAGGCCGCGCCCAAATTGATGGGTGGGGCGTCGGCGAGCGTACTCGGCGGGTGGTTCCGTCTCACGAACGCCCAGAAGCGCCTGCTCGTGGCCTGCGGCGGCGGCGCGGGCCTGGCTGCGGTCTACAACGTTCCCCTGGGCGGGGCGCTCTTCACCGCCGAAGTACTCTTCGGCAGCCTGACCCTGCCCGTCGTCGCACCGGCCCTCGTCTGCTCGGGCCTCGCCACCTTCGTGGGCTGGGCCTACCTGCCCAACGGGGCGACCTACGCCGACGTGCCGCTCTATCGCTTCAGCGCCGCGATCATGACCTGGTCTGTGTTGGCCGGCGTCGTCACCGGGCTCGTCGCAGTCATCTACGTGCGCGCCATCGGCTGGGTGTCGTATCACCGCGCCCCCGGCGTGCACCTCTTCTGGGCCATGCCCGCGGTGTTCGCGCTCGTTGGCGTGCTCGGCATCTGGTACCCGCAGCTGTTCGGCAACGGCAAGGACATGGCCCACATGGCCTTCCTCGGCGTCGGCGGCTTCGGTCTGCTCTTCGCCCTCTTCGCCCTCAAGCCCTTCGTCACCGCTCTGACCCTCGGCAGCGGGGCGGCGGGCGGCGTCTTCACCCCGTTCCTTTCGACGGGCGCGATGCTCGGCGGGGCGCTCGGCATCGCCTGGAGCCACCTCTGGCCGGGCACGCCGGTCGGCGCCTACGCGCTGGTCGGCGCGGCCGCGATGATCGGCGCGTCGATGCAGGCCCCCCTGGTGGGCCTCGTCCTGGTGCTCGAGATGACCCACACCGGCTTCGCACTGATGGCCCCGATGATCGTGGCGACCGCCATCGCGACGATGATCGTGCGCTACGTCGACGGCTACTCGATGTACTCGGCGAGGCTGCCGCGCCACGACGCGGCCGAGGCCGCCCACGAGTGATCGGCGCTCGCGTGGAACAATTGAGCCGTGTACAACCCTCCCGCCTTCGCCCAGGACGCTGACGCGAGCTGGGGAATCGTCGAGCGCGTCGGCGCCGCGCTGCTCGTGGGATCGACGCCGTCGGGGCTCTCCAGCGTGATGGCGCCCGTCGTCGTCGAAGGTCGCCAGGTGCTCCTCGCCCACGTCGCGCGGGCCAATCCCTGGTGGCGCGAGGTGCCAGAGGACAGCGAGGTCCTCGCCCTCTTCCACCTCGCTGACGCGTACGTGTCGCCGCGCTACTACCCGTCGGCGCTCGAGCAGCCCGCCACGGTGCCGACGTGGAACTATGTGCTGGCCCAGGTGCGCGGCACGCTGCACGTGCACGACGATCCCGTCTGGGTCGAGTCCCAGGTGCGCTCTCTCGTCGAACGCTTCGAGGGCGACGCCGATCCGCGCTGGTGGGTGGATGACGCGCCGAGGCCCTACCTCGACAAGATGGTGCGCGCAATCGTGGGCATCGAGATCGAGGTCACCTCCATCGAGGGCAAGGCCAAGCTCTCGCAGAATCGCGAGGCGCGCGACGCAGCCGGCGTTCGCGCGGCCCTCGCCGAAGGGACACTGGCCGAACGCGCTCTCGCCGCGGAGATGGGAGAGTGAGCCTGCGCGTACGAAGAGCGGGCGAGGTCGACGCCGAGGCGTTGCGCTCGATCCGCCTGGAGGCCCTGGCCGACTCTCCGGGCGCCTACGGCACGACCTACGACGACGTGGTCGGCTGGGACCTAGAGCGCTGGGCCGACCTGCTCACGACCAACGCCTACTTCCTCGGCGAGGTCGACGGTTGCGTGCGCGGCATGGCCCAGGGCGGCGTTCACGATGACTTTCCCGGCCAGACCTGGCTCTTTGGCATGTTCGTCGGCGCCGACGCGCGCGCGAGCGGTCTCGCCGACGCGCTCGTGGACGCCGTGTCCGCGTGGGCGCGCCAGGGCGGGGCGCACGAGCTGCACCTGGCGGTGGCCCTCGAGATGTCCCGGGCGATCTCCTTCTACCGGCGCCGTGGCTTCGTCGAGGTGGGTGAGGTGCGCTACATGAAGCGCGACCCGTCGCGCCAGATCCAGACGATGGCGTGCCGTCTTGACTGACCGGGACCTTCGCGTCAGCCTCGTGGCGGCCGTCGAGCTCTACGACCTTCGCCGACGGGTGCTGCGCAACAACGACCCGGCGGCGAACGTCGTCAATCCGGCCGACGAGGATCCCGCGACGCGTCACTTCGCGGGCTTCGTCGAGGGCGAGCTGGCGGTGAGCGCCTCCTTCTTCGCCGACGCCGACACCGGCGCCTACCAGTTGCGCTACATGGCGACCGAACCGCGCGTCCAGGGTCGCGGCTACGGCGCCCGAGTACTGGCGGCGGCCGAGCGCCACCTCGCGAACGAGGGCGTGACGCGCCTGTGGGCGAACGCCCGTGACAGCGCATTGGGCTTCTACCGGCGCCTGGGCTGGCGCGTGATCGAGGGCACCGAGCACATCAGCGCCGAGACGCAGATCCCGCACACGGTGATCGAGAAGGACCTCGCCCCCTGACGCCACGAGGCGTTTACTACATTGGGAAAATGCGCAAAATCCTCGTGGCCGCCGTCGTCCTCGTCCTCGCCGTGGGAGCCGCACTCGTGGCCAAGAGCCTGCACAAGAGCCCTTCTCCCGGCGCGCCTTCTTCGACCACGTCGACGACGAGCGCGCCGACCTACCCGATCGCGCCGCTCACGGGCCTGCCCGATCCGACGCGCCAGGCCGCGACGCGGCCGGCG
>DATIVP010000106.1:0-4836 GCA_035465755.1 Acidimicrobiales bacterium
CTTCGCGGTCATCCTGATCGTGCTGATCAAGGTCGTGGTGGCCTTCGCGCTGCTGCTCAACGCGGTGGTCGTGATGATCTGGTTCTAGCGCAAGGCGATCTCGGACATGCAGAGCCGCATCGGTCCCCAGCGCTGGGGTCCCTTCGGGCTCCTCCAGACTGTGGCCGACGGGCTCAAGCTGATGCTCAAGGAGGACCTGATCCCGGCCGAGGCCGACCGGCTGGTCTTCAAGCTCGCGCCGTTCCTCGCGCTGATCCCGGGCTTCATCACCTTCGCGATCGTGCCCGTGGGCGGCACGCTCACCATCGCCGGGCACCCGGTCCTCCTCCAGGTCGCCAACCCGCCCATGGGCATCCTTCTGATGCTCGCGATGTCGGGCATCTCGGTCTACGGCGTGATGCTGGCGGGCTGGTCGTCGGGCTCTAAGTACCCGCTGCTCTCCTCGGTGCGCGCGAGCGCCCAGATGATCAGCTACGAGGCGTCCCTGGGCCTGGCCGTCGTGATGGTGGTGCTGGTGACCGGCTCGCTCTCCACGCACGACATCGTCACCGCCCAGGCGAACGGGATCTGGCACTGGAACGTGCTGCGCCTGGGCGTCATCCCCTTCGTGATCTTTCTCATCTCGATCACCGCCGAGCTCAACCGGCCGCCCTTTGACGTCGTCGAGGCCGAGAGCGAGCTGGTCGGCGGCTTTCACACCGAGTACTCGTCATTTCGCTTCGCGATCTTCTACCTCGCCGAGTTCATGAACACGATCACGATGTCGGCGATCATGGTCACCCTCTTCTTCGGCGGCCCCGCCGGCTGGGTGCCGAACGTGCCCCACCTGCGCTGGGTCTTTCCGATCCTGTGGTTCTTCGTGAAGACTGTCGCCTTCGCGTTCTCCTACGTGTGGTTCCGCGCCGCGCTGCCGCGCTTTCGCTACGACCAGCTCATGGACCTGGGCTGGAAGAAGCTGATCCCCCTCAGCCTGGGCTGGCTGCTCGTGGTGGCCGGTTTCCTGATCGCCCCGGCGTGGGGCTTCGCCATGGGCGCGGTGGTGCTGCTCGCCTGGACCATGCTCACGCGGGCCTTTGAGATCGGCACGACCCGCGAGCGCGGCGTCGAGGCCGTCCTGCCCGTGATCGGCGCGCGGCCCCTGCCGCCGGAGGTGCTGCGCGAGATGACCGACGAGGGAGACGCCTGATGGGTGCCAAGAGTTTCTTCGGTGGCTTCAAGCTGACCCTGGCCCACATCGGCCGCCCAACCGTGACGACGAGCTATCCCGCCGCCAAGCGCCCCAAGCAGCCGCGCCAGCACGGCCGTCACGTCTTGAACCGCTACGAGGACGGTATGGAGAAGTGCATCGGCTGCGAGCTCTGCGCCGGGGTGTGCCCGGTGGGCTGCATCTACGTGCGCGGCGCGGACAACCCCGAGAACCCGGTCAGCCCGGGGGAGCGCTACGGCTACGTCTACGAGATCAACTACCTGCGCTGCATCCACTGCGACCTGTGCGTGGAGGCCTGTCCCACGCAGGCGATCACCGAGTCCAAGCTCTTCGAGTTCTCCTTCACCAACCGCGCCGACGCGATCTACACCAAGGCCGAACTGGTGGTCGACGACGCCGGCGAGCCGCGCCACCTGCCCTGGGAGGACTGGCGCGAGGGCGACAGCGCCATGACCGGGGGCTGGATGCGCGCGACCTCGCCCTCGGGCGACGCCGCCTACGAGGGTGTTGTCCAGTGGAGCGGCGAGCTGGGCGTGGGCGTGCGCGAGGCCGAGGCCGGCCAGAGCGGCGAGCCCAACGCCGCGACCGGATCGAAGCAGATTCGCGACGCCTTCTATCGCCACCTCCAGCCCGAGGACGTGCCCGCCGACAAGCGCGGGCTCGCGGGCCTGATGAATGCGGTCAAGGCCAAGTCGCCGCGGGCCAAGAAGGGCGGTGGCGCATGATCGCGACCGCCTACTCCGCGGGCGCCGTGGCCGTCTTCGTCACGTCGGCGCTGCTCGTCGTGGTCGGCGCGATCGGCGTGATCACGGTGAAGAACCCGGTGCACGCCGCGATGAGCCTCATCATGACCCTCTTCGGCGTGGCCGTGGCCTTCGTGGCCCAGTCGGCGGACTTCCTCGCCGCGGTCCAGATCATCGTCTACGCCGGGGCCATCGTCGTGCTCTTCCTCTTCGTCATCATGTTCCTCGGCGTCGATCGGCGCGAGGGCGTGCGCGTGGAGCCTCTCGTGGGCCAGCGCCCCCTGGCGGCGACCGGGGTGGGCATCGTCGTGATCGGCCTCGTCGCCCTGATGGCGCGCAGCCACTGGGTCACGGGCGCGATGTCGGTCTCGACCAAGGGCTCGCCGCTCGCCACCGGCTCGGGCAACGTCAGCCAGCTCGGCACGGCGGTCTTCACCACCTACCTCTACGCCTTCGAGGCCACCGCGGCGCTGCTGGTGATCGCCGTGGTCGGCGCCATCGTGCTCGCGCGCCGCGAGCGTGTCCTCGACGAGGAGTCCGCGTGAACGTTCCCGCCGCCTGGTATCTGGTGCTCGCCGCCGTCCTCTTCGGCATCGGCGCCTACGGACTCTTGACGAGGCGCAGCGCGCTGATCATGTTCATGTGCCTCGAGCTGATGCTCAACGCCGTCAACCTCACCTTCGTCACCTTCTCGCGCACGATGAGCGACATCGCCGGCCAAGTGACGGTCTTCTTCGTCATGGTGGTCGCGGCCGCCGAGGTGACGGTGGGACTGGGCATCGTGGTGGCGATCTTCCGGCGTCGCGCCTCGACCTCGGTCGACGAACTCTCCGAGATGAAGGGCTGAGATGGCACACCTCGCCACGCTGATCCTCCTGCTGCCGCTCGCCGGCTTCCTCTTCGTGCTGGTGAACGGTCCGCGCATGTCCGAGCGCAGCGTCGGCGCGGTGGCGACCGGCGCGGTCGCGCTCTCCTTCGCGTTCTCGGTCGCGGCGTTCGTCACGCTGCTCTCGAGCTCGTCGCGCGAGGTGACGGTGAACCTCTTCACCTGGATCTCGGTGGGCAGCCTGCACGTGCCGGCCGCTCTCTTGATCGACCCGCTCTCGATCACGATGAGCCTCTTCGTGACCGGCATCTCGGCCCTGATCCACCTGTACTCGATGGGCTACATGCACGCCGAGCGCGACTACCGCAAGTTCTTCTTGTACCTGAACCTCTTCGTGTTCTCGATGCTCACGCTGGTGCTGGCGAACAACCTGGTGCTGACCTTCGTCGGCTGGGAGGGCGTGGGGGTCTGCTCGTACTGGCTGGTGAGCTACTACTTCGATAAAGACAGCGCCGCGAGCGCCGGCAAGAAGGCCTTCATCTACAACCGCGTCGGCGACGTCGGGCTGCTGGTGGCGATGTTCCTGCTCTTTAGCCACCTGCACACGCTCACCTACCTCTCGGTCTTCTCCTCGGCCGGGCACCTGGACTCGACGGTGGCCACCCTGGTCGTGCTGGCCCTGCTGCTCGGGGCCACGGGCAAGAGCGCGCAGATCCCCCTCTTCAACTGGCTGCCCGACGCGATGGAGGGCCCGACCCCGGTCTCGGCCCTGATCCACGCGGCGACGATGGTCACGGCCGGCGTCTACCTGCTCGTGCGCATGTCGCCGGTGCTCGCCCTCTCGGGTAGCGGGCGCGCCACGATCGCGGTGATCGGCGCGCTGACGGCCTTCGTCGCGGCCACGATCGCCACCAGCCAGAAGGACATCAAGAAGGTGCTGGCCTTTTCCACCGTGTCCCAGATCGGCTACATGGTCCTCGCGGTCGGCGCCGGCGCGTACTCGGCGGCGATCTTTCTCATGGTCAGCCACGCCTTCTTCAAGGCGCTGCTCTTCCTCGGCTCGGGCTCGGTCATCCACTCGCTCCACGGCGAACAGGACCTGCGCAAGATGGGCGCGCTGGCGAAGTTCCTGCCCCTCACGTTCCCGACGTTCCTCGTGGGCTGGCTCGCCATCTCGGGCATCCCGCCCTTCGCCGGGTTCTGGGCCAAGGGCGACGTGCTCACCAACGTCTTCTCCTACTCCAAGTCCCTGTGGATCCTCGGGGTGCTGACCGCGATCCTGACCGCGTACTACATGAGTCGCCTCTTCGTGCTGGCCTTCCAGGGCACCGAGCGCTTCCGCGAGGTGACCCACGGGGCCGACCCCCACGAGTCGCCCTGGGTGATGACCCTGCCGCTGGTGGTCCTGGCGGTGCTGAGCGCCCTCGGCGGCGCCCTCGATCTGCCGTGGGTGCACCACAGCTCGCTCGCGACGTTCCTCGCGCCGACCTTCGGCGCGGTGCCCGCGCTGTCGGCCAACAGCACGCTGGCCCAGTGGGGCCTGGCCGCGGTCGACGTGGCGGCCGCGGTGATCGGACTGCTCGCGGCGTTCTCGATCTGGCGCAACCGCGTCTCCTCGCCGCGCTACGAGAAGGCGTTCTTCGAGCACGTCTGGCACTGGGACGACGCCTACGACGCGGTGCTGGCCAAGCCGCTGGCGGCCGCGAGCACGTTCGGCGGCGACGTGATCGAGCCGCGCGTCATCGACGGCGCGGTCACCGGCCTCGCGGTCGCGGTGCGCCGCAGCGCCTAGGGCTCGCGCAAGGTCCAGTCGGGCTTCGTGCGCCACTACGCGCTGGCGACCGTGCTGGGGCTCGCGGTCATCGTCGTCTATCTCGTTGCGAGTGTGGGCTAGTCATGCATTAGTCCCTGTGGTTGAGCCTCCTCATCGCACTGCCCGCGCTCGGCGCGCTCGCCGCGGTCCTCGTGCGGGGCCGCGAGAACTGGTCGTACCGCGTGGCGCTCGGCTCCGCGACGATCGAGATGGGACTCGCGGTCACCGTGGCCCTGCTCTACAACAG
>DATIVP010000107.1:0-9607 GCA_035465755.1 Acidimicrobiales bacterium
GCGCCTCTGGGCCATCGACAACGGCCTGTGCTTTCACTCTGAGGACAAACTGCGTACCGTGATCTGGGACTTCGCGGGCGAGCCCCTCGGCGAGGAGGTGTCCACCGATCTGGAGCGTCTGCTCGCGGGCGACGCGACGCGCCTCGCCGCGATGCTCGTCGACGACGAGCTCGAGTGCGTGCTAACCCGCGCCCAGCGCCTCCTCGCGGCGGGCCATTTCCCCGACCCCGATCCCGACGGCAACTACCCGCCCTATCCCTGGCCGCTGATCTAGATCGGCTCGACCGGCTGGCCCAACTCGTCCTCGGTCGCGATTCCCTCGACGGCCCCCGACTCGAGCACCACGAAGGAGGCCAGTGCCCCGACGCCGAAGAAGCCGGCCGCCCACCAGAAGGCCACGGCGTATCCGTGCAGGTTGGCGAACGCCGCGCTCGCGCCGTGGGTGACGGCACGCGTGGCGACCGAGACGGCGATGGTGTTGAGAAGGGCCAGCCCCATCGAGGCCCCGATCTGCTGGGCGGCGACCACGAGCGCCGAGGCCGCTCCCACGTCGCGTCGCTCGAGCCCCGCCGTCGCGGTGGCGATCGCCGGGGCCAGGATGAGACCCAGGCCGAGTCCGGTCAGGAGAAGGCCCGGCATCACCGAGGAGAAGTAGTCCGACGTCGGCGTCAGTCGGGTGAAGAGCACCATGCCCAACGTCGCGAGAACCATGCCGACGGGCACCAGGGGGCGCGGTCCGACCTGGGCGAGCAGGCGCGCGCTCGCGAGAGACGAGGAGAAGGCCGTGGCGGCGACCAGGGGGATGAAGGCGACGCCGATGCGCAACGGCGAGTAGCCGATGGTGCCTTCTAAGTAGTAGACGAGGAAGAGCGAGACGCCAAAGACCGCGACACTGGTGAGAAAGAGGGCGAGCAGCGAGCCCGCGCGCATCCGGGTGGCGATCAGACGCGGCGCCACTACCGGATAGGGCGCGCGCCGCTGCCACAGGGCGAAGGCGACGAGCAACACGCCCCCGGCCACCAGCGACGTTGCCGTGACGGGGTCGTCCCAGGCGGTCGTGACCGCGTGGCTGAAGCCAAAGACCACGAAGAAGAACGAGGCGCTGGCGAGCAGGATGCCGAGCGCGTCGAGGTGCGTGCGACCTTCGTCACGGCCTGGCTCGATCACGAGGCCCGTGCCCACGAGGGCGATCGCCGAAAAGCCCACGTTCACGTAGAGGCAGTAGCGCCACGAGGCCCACTGGGTCAAGGCACCCCCGAGCAAGAGTCCGAGCGCCGCCCCCGAGCCCCAGAGGATGCCGTAGAGCGAGAAGGCCCGGGCCCGCTCGCGCGGCTCGGAGAACGTGGTCGAGAGCGTCGCGAGGGTCGCCGGGGCGAGCAGCGCGCCGAAGAGTCCCTGCCCGACCCTCGCCCACACGAGGGTTGAGAAACTGGACGCGGCTCCGCCCACCCAGCTCGCCACGGCGAAGCCGGCCAGTCCGACGACGAGAGTGCTACGGCGCCCCCACAGGTCGACGAGGCGCCCACCGAGCAGCAGGAGCGACCCGAAGGCGAGCACGTAGGCCGTCACGGGCCAGGCCCGGTTCGCCGAGGAGAAGCCGAGAGCGCGCTGCGCCTGGGGCAGAGCGATCGAGATCACCGTGGCGTCGAGGGCGACCATCAACTGGGTCGTGGCCAGCACGCCCAGGATCCAGCCGCGCCGCGCGGGACGCCCGGTGAAGTCGGTCTCACTCACGATGGTGTCAGCCTACGGACGACCCGGCCACGGGGGCCGCATCGGGCTAGGCCCGCTGGCGCAGGGCCTCGATCAAGGCGGGCAAGACGCTGTTCACGTCGCCGACGATGCCCAGGTCGGCGATCTGGAAGATCGGTGCGTCCGGGTCCTTGTTGACCGCCACGATGTTCTTCGAGCCCTTCATGCCCACCATGTGCTGGGTGGCACCCGAGATCGCGCAGGCCAGGTACACCGTGGGCTTGACGGTCTTGCCCGTCTGGCCGACCTGGCGCGAATAGGGCACCCAGCCCGCGTCGACGATCGCGCGGCTCGCCCCGGCCGCGCCCTTCAAGAGACCCGCGAGCTCTTCGATCAGCGCGTACTTGTCCGCGCTGCCCAGACCTCGCCCGCCCGAGACGACGACGGCCGCGTCCTCGAGCTGGGGACCGGTGCGCTCTTCGACGTGACTGGCCAGAACGCGCGCCTCTCCGCTCGCGCCGAGATCGCCGATCGGCGCGGCGGCGACCACGGCGGGCGAGCCGCCGGTCGATTCGGCCGCGAAGGACTTCGCGCGCACGACGACGATGCCGGGTGCCGAACCCGTGAAGCGGGCGAACGCCGACTGGGTGCCGCCGAAGATGGGGTGCTCGGTCTCGAGCCCCGCGTTGTCGGCGAGCCCCGTCACGTTGGTCAGGACCGTCGCGTTGAGCTTGGCCGAGAGGCGACCCGCGACGTCGCGTCCGTCGTAGCTCGTCGGAATGAGGATCGCGTCGGGCGCGCCGTGGGACTCGACCAGGCGCGCGATCGCACTGGCGACCGGCGCCCCGGGCAGGGCACCGCCGAGATCACCGACGCTGTAGAGGGTGCTCGCGCCGTACTCGCCGGCCAGAGCGGCGACGGCGTTCGCGTCGCCCCAGGTGATCGCCGCGACGTTGGTGGCGAGCGCGTGGGCCGCGCTGAGGAGTTCGAGCGATCCGGTCGTCAGGGAGCCGTTGCTCGGCTCAGCGAGGACCCAGAGAGAAGAGAGCGTCATGATGTCTCCTAGATGACCTTGATCGATTCGAGGAAGGCGACGATCTTCTGCGCCCCGTCGCCGTCGTCGACGTGCTTCTCACCCGACTGGCGCGCTTCGGCGGCGACCACCCGGGTCACCGCCTGGCCCGTACCGGCGGCGACGACGTCGCCCAGGCCCAGGTCGGCCACCGAGAGGACTTCGACGGGCTTGGACTTGGCCGCCATGATGCCCTTGAAGGACGCGTAGCGCGGCTCGACGACGCCAGCCGTGACCGTCACCACGGCCGGCAGCGGCGAGGTCACCTCGTCGTAGCCCGCCTCGGTCTGGCGCTCGACGTTGATCGTGGTGCCGTTGACCGTCACCTTCTTCGCGAAGGTGATCGAGGGCAGGTCGAGCAGCTCGGCGAGCTGAACCGGCAGCGTGCCGGTGTAGCCGTCGGAGGACTCGGTGGCCGCGAGCACGAGGTCCGGCTCGAGGCGCCCGATCGCCGCGGCGAGCACTTTCGCGGTCGTCAGCGCATCCGCACCACGCAGGGTGTCGTCGGAGACGATGACGGCCTTTGCCGCGCCCATGGCGAGCGCGTTGCGCAGTCCCGCCACGTCGGCCGCCGCACCCATCGAGACGACGGTCACCTCGCCCGAGCCGGCCGCGTCCACCAGCTGCAGGGCCATCTCGACGCCGTAGGTATCGGCCTCGTCCAATATGAGCTTCCCACTCCGGTTCAGGTTGTTTGAGGGCTCCAGTGACTGGGGCGCCGCCGGATCCGGAATCTGCTTCGCACACACGACAACGTTCATAGGGCCAATCTAGGCCACCCGCGAGATGGTCAAACTCGCTCCGCACGCAGGGCGAGAGCCAGCGCGGGCTCGTCGGTGATGACGGCGTCGACCCCCCAGTCGAGGAGTCGCGCGAGGTCGTCTCGCTCGTTGGGCGTCCAGACGTTGAGGGCCAGACCCGCGGCCCTCACGTCGGCCACGGCCTGGGCCGAGAGTGGGCCGAAGTAGGGGTGCAACGCCGCGAATCCGGCCGCCACCGCGAGCTCGAGGGCGCCGCGCGGATCGTCGGCGACGTCGAGGAGCAAGCCCACCGGGCTCGCCGGCGCCACCTCGCGCAGGTAGCGACAGGCCGACACGTCAAAGCTCGAGTAGAGCACCCGCGAGGCAATCCCGAGCGCGTCGACCTGGGCGACCACGCGCTCAACGAAGGGCGCTCGACGCGGATCGTGCGCCCCGTACGCGTCCATCTTGATCTCGACGTTCACCCAGAGGTCACCGCAGGCGAGCAGCGCGTCCGACAGGCGCGCCACGTGCTCGGGCAGTGCCCCCGCGGGCGTACCGGCGATGACCTGGCCATCGACCGCGGGATCGTGAAAGACGACCAGGGCGCCATCGGCGCAGGCGCGCACGTCGAGCTCGACGCCGTCGGCGCCGGCCTCGCGCGCGGCCACGAACGCTGCAACGGTGTTCTCGCGCGCCGTCCGGTGCAGTCCGCGGTGGGCGACGACCTTAGTCACGAGCGGGCCCGAGAGGTCGAAAACCCTTGAAAATCCCTGAGAAGCCCTTGTTTTTTAACACGCTGTTCACTAAAATTTGGTTCTCCCCCCCGTACAGACGAACCGTACGACACGGCCGCCTGGACGAGATTGTAAAGGAATTGTCATGTCGTTAATTTGGAACCGCACCCACGCGTGGGATGACGCGGACTGGCGAAGCCACGCGGCGTGCCGCGATACCGAACCGGACCTTTTCTTTCCCGTGGGGACCACGGGCGGGGCGACGGACCAGATCGAGTCGGCCAAGCGGGTCTGTGACCGCTGCGAGGCTCAGAAGTACTGCCTGGAGTTCGCCCTGGCGACCAACCAGGAGTCCGGCGTGTGGGGTGGCACGACCGAAGACGAGCGACGCAAGCTGCGCAAGCAGTGGCTCGCGGCCCGTCGCCGCGCCGCCGCCAGCTAGAGCGGAGTGCGCGTCGGCACCGCGACGCGCACGTAGGTGCCGCCGCCGAGTTCGGGCGCGACCGAACGCATCTCGATCGTGCCGTGCAGTTGCGCGCGGATGATGTCGCGCACGATGGAAAGTCCGAGGCTCGTGGGGACCTCAAGGCTGAACTCCTCGCCCAGACCGCGACCGTTGTCGCGAATCTCGGCCACCGCCGTGTCGTCCTCGACGCGCAGATTGAGCGTGACAACGCCAACGTGACCCTCGTCGACGTCGTCGAAGTCGGTGAAAGCGTGCTCGACGGCGTTGGTCAAGAGTTCGGCCAGCGCGACGGCGAGCGGCGTGGCGAGGTCCGTCGACAGGGTGCCCAGGTCACCGTTCACCACGATCTCCACCGGGTGCAGCGCCAGCACCGTGTCCTCGACCAGCATCACCAGCGAGCGCACGATCTCGTCGAAGGCGACCTCCTCGCCCGGCTCTCGCGAGAGCACCTCGTGAACCACGGCGATGGATCGCACGCGCCGTTCGGCCTCGAGCAGGGCCACCCTGGTTTCCTCCTCGTCGCTGCGCCGAGCCTGGAGGCGCAGCAGCGACGAGATCGTCTGCAGGTTGTTCTTCACCCGGTGGTGCACTTCGCGCACCGCCGCCTCCTTGTTAAGGACCATCCGATTCAAGTGGCGCAGATCCGACACGTCACGCAGCAGGATCAACACGCCGGTCACGGCCTGGCGCGCGAGTAGCGGCACGCTCTGAAAGAGGATCGCCACGTCTTGCCCACGGTCGATCTCCTCCATGGCGGGAATCGCGTAGGCGAGCGAGCGCTCCACCACCCGCACCCTCAGCCCGAGCTCGGGCAGGGTGCGGCCCTCGCTGGAGGCGTAGATACCCAAGCGGTGCAGAGCGTTGACCGCGTTCGGCGTCGCGAACTCGATCGAGCCGCGAGCATCCAGGAGCATGATGCCGTCGCCCACGCGCGGCATGCCCGGGCCGGCGACGTCGTCCTCGCGAAAGGGGAAGGTCGCGTCGGCCACCATGTCGCACAGCCGCTCGAAGATCGACAGGTAGGCCTGCTCATAGAGCGACGCCGGCCCGCGAAGTGGCCCCTGGAGCCGCACCATCACGGCCACGACCGCGTCGTCGTAGCGCACCGGCACGCACCACACCGGTACCGGACCGACGGCCCCGATCACGCCGACGGCGGACTCGCCCACAACCCGCTCGCCGCGCTGGAAGGTCTCGCGCACCAGGGGCCAGTCCTCGGGGCGATGCGTCGTGCCCACGAGGTCGTCGTTGATCATGGTCGAGCGGTTGTTCGGCCGCAGCTGGCCCAGCACGATAAAGCTCTCGTTGGCGGTGCCGGTAGTGCGCGCCATCAACACCATGTCCGAGAACGAGAGGTCCGCGAGCAGCGACCAGGAGGCGATCAGTCGCCCGAGGTGGTCCGTCGCGCCCGCGGAGAGGCCCGCGCGCTGGCTCGCGAGTTCACCAAGGGTCGCCACTAGAGACTTCTTAGGGGCACCATCTGGCGTGTCCGGGCACTGTAGGAGGCGAGCTCACTCACCCCGCGCGCTTCGAGCAGTGTCGCCAAGTCGCTCGCCCGCTCGCCCACTCGCGCCAGGCGATGCGCGTCCGAGGCCGTCGTAAAGGTGAGGCCGCGCGCGACGAGACGGTCGAGGAACCCCTCGGCGGGGTACTGCTCGCCGGTCGGCTTGACCCAGCCGGCCGAGGACACCTCGACCGAGACGTCGGCCGCGGCGGCCGACTCGCTCATGCGGTCCCAGAACTCACTGGGGTCCTGGGGCACGTAGCCGGCCACCTTGATCAGGTCGGGATGGGCGAGGACGTCGACGGCCCGCGACGAGGCGAGCTCGCCCATCGCGCGCGCGTAGTCGCCCCAGGCGACCTCGACGTCGCGGCTCTTCCACTCAGCCATCGGGATGGGGTTATCGACGTCGTCAAAGCCCCAGGTGCCGAGCCAGTGCACGGAGCCGATGATCACGTCAAAGGGGTACTGGGCGAGGAGGCTCGACACCACGTCCATCTGGTCGGCGTAGTAGTCGAGCTCGAGGCCGATCTTGACCGGCAGTCCCTCGTCCTTCGCGCGCTGAGCGAGGGCGACGTAGTCCTCCAAGGAGTTGCGCGCGTGCCAGTCGAAGTAGTCAGCCATCACCTGGCTCGTTGGTTCGTGACCGTAGCGCTGCCAGAACGGTCCCACCAGGTTGGTCACGTCGACGAATCGGTGCGAGTGCTCGGTGAGAGCCAGCTCGTTCACCCCGTTGGAAGCCGCCTCGTCGCAGTAGGCGGCGATCTGATCGAGCTTGTACCAGACCGAGGATTCCGAGTGCGGCCAGAGATGCAGGTGGTAGTCGATCACTAACTGGCGCCGAATCCCACGACCCGCTCGTTGCCGACCGTGAATTCGACGTAGGCGACGCGCTCGGCCGGCACGCCGACTCGACGCCCCTTGCGGTCGGTCAGCCAGAGCACGGCGCCGGAGCTGAGAGCGGTGTCGACCTCGGACTTCACCTGGTCCTGGTCGGTGCCCTCGGGCAGTTCGACTTCGAGCTCTCTCATCGACTGGACGATGCCGATACGAATTTCCATGCTGTCCTCCACTGTCGTCACCATGTTACGGCGCTGGGCCACAATGGGAGCGTGGACGAGGTCTCTGAACGCAGTGCGCGCTGGGCCGCCACCATGGCGGGCTTCTCTGCGACCGACATTGTTCTCGCCCACCATGACTCCCAACCGGTCGTCAGTACGTTCACGTCGTCGGGCCGGAGGCTTCCCACCCGCCGCGAGGAACGTGAGGAGCGCGAGGCAGATCTGCTCGCCGTCGACGCCGCTCGTTCGACCGGCGCCGGCGAGCGTCAGCGTCCCGAGGAACCCGATGAGTTTCGAACGTGCTTCGAGCGCGATCGTGACCGCGTTCTGCACTCGAGCGCCTTTCGACGGCTCGCGGGCAAGACACAGGTCTTCATCTTCCCCGAGGACCATGTACGCACGCGCCTGACCCACGCGCTCGAGGTCGCTCAGGTCGCGACGGGCATCGCCCGGGCGCTGGGACTCAACGAAGCCCTCGCCGAGGCCATCGCCCTCGGGCACGACTGCGGACACGGTCCCGGCGGACACGCGAGTGAGGAGGCCCTGGACGTCTTCGTTCCCGGTGGCTTCGACCACGCCCCCTGGGGTGCGCGGGTCTCGCTCGCGACGCTCAACCTCTGCGCCGAGACACTCGACGGCATCGCCAACCACTCCTGGTCGCGGCCGGCGCCGGCCACCCTCGAAGGCGAAGTGGTCAGCTGGGCCGATCGCATCGCCTACGTCTGCCACGATTTCGAAGACGCCCAGTCGGTGGGCTTGGTCGCCGCCCACGACCTACCCAGCCTCGTGCGCGAGGTCGCGGGCTCACGGCGTGGCGGCCAACTCGGCGCGTTCCTCTCGGCGATCGTGGCAACGGCGCGCGAGCGCGGCGTGATCGGCATGGACGAGCGCCACGCCGAGGCCCTCGCCGCTTTTCGCGCCTTCAACTACGAACGCATCTATCTCACCAAGGCCGCCCGCGATCAGGCCGACGCGGTGATCGAAATGCTGCGCGCCCTCGTCACCTTCTACGCCGGCGAGCCCGCACTGATTCCGGACTTCGTCGCCGGCGCCGATCCCCTGCACGGGGCCGTCGCCTACGTTGCGGGCATGACAGATCGATTCGCGTGCCGACGGGCGATTGATCAACTCGGCTGGCCCGAAGATCGACTCCCGAGCGCACTCAACTTCTAGAAGAACAGTCGCCCGTCGGAGTTCGAGTCCTCGCAGATTCTCTTCGCGCGACGCGTCTCTCTCTGAAGTTGTGACCTACGTCACGTCATCGAGCGGAAGCAGGTTCGCCCGCCTTTTTAGACTCTCTGAGAGTAGAGAGTCGCGATCAAGGAGAAGATGTCCATGACGCGAAAGCGCGCTCAACTGCTCATCGTCGTCGGAGCGGTAGGCCTGCTCATTCTCGGCGTCATCGCGGTATTGTCCCCTGACCGGGGCCGCTTCGCGCCCGACTCACGTCTCGCGGCGGCACCTTGCGCTCCGAGCACGCCCGAGGGAACCGTTGTCCACGTCACGCTCTCTGACGGCGGCGTCATGATGGGCACCAGTACGCCGATGATGGTGAGCCTCAACGCTTCGCCCGACTCGGTGCACGCGGGTGTTGTCACGTTCATCGCCACCAACGTCGGAGAGCTCACTCATGAGCTGCTCATTCTGCCGGCCCCGCGAGGCGTCGTTGGGACCCGCTCGGTTGATGCCACGGGCAAGATCGACGAGTCGAGCAGTCTTGGCGAGGCATCGAGGTCGTGCGGCCAAGGAACTGGCCCGGGTATCTCACCGGGCACCTCGAGCTGGGTCACGCTGCACCTTTCGCGTGGTGGGTACGAACTTCTCTGTGACGTGGCCTGGCACTACGCGAGTGGCATGTTCTCTCCCTTCGTGGTTCGCTAGATACCCGACTGGTCAAGGGAGCTGTCATGGCCCCACCCGGCTACGCCGATGGCCAGGCGGCGAACCTTGCTCGGCCCACGAGGATCGAGGGTCAGGTACCGGCGCCCACAGGATGGTCGGGGCGATCGCCACTGCATCGGCGTGCTCCAGCAGACGTCACCCGTGACCCGAGCAGTCCAAGGGGTCGCGCTACCTGCTCGAAGATCACTGACAGCACGGCTCGGTCCAGGCCGTTGCCGCCGGTGTGGCCGGAGAGGCCCAGGGCGGACACGACCACGGTGCTGTCGGCGACGTCCCCGGTGGGCCACCGGGGACGCCCAACGACGTCGATCGAGCCTCGCTCTCCCAGTTCAGCCGACGCGAGCGGCGCGTCTCGCGCGACAACTAGCGACGAGTGGCGCGCTCTAGGTCGATGCCGGGTGGTGGGCCGCCACGCATCCACTCGAGTCGCAGTTCG
>DATIVP010000108.1:0-3403 GCA_035465755.1 Acidimicrobiales bacterium
CTGGAACCCGAGCCTCGGCGGCGGAGCGAAGATCGAAGACACCTACGTGGTGGGCGAGGCGGGGATGGAGCTCGTGACCTTGAGCCCGTCGTGGCCGACGAGTGCGTCGGGACGCCACGAGGTGCTGGTGAAGTCAGAGCGGTGAGAAAGGAAGACGATGTCCTACGGTGAGGGAAGTCCGAGGGGAACCGCCGCGCTGCGCCGCCACGTCGGCGATATGGTGAACGGCGCCCCGGTGAGCGCGGCGAGATTCGCCGACGGCGCCCACTTTCGCATTGAGATCCCGAGCGTGGAGAACCCCGCCGCTCTTCGCGCGGTGGTCGAGGAGGCGCGTGACCGCAACGTCACGGTGCACCGCACGTCCCAGGGCAGCGGGGCGATGCTGCTCACCCAGGACGAGTTGCGCGAAATGGCTCGCATTGGAGCCGACGAGGGCCTCGAAGTCAACCTCTTCATCGGCCCGCGCGAGGAGTTCGGGATCGGTGGGGCGGTGCGTTCGCCGGACGGTCTCTTGTTGTCGGGTCGCCTGCGCGGTTCGCACCAGCTTCGCTACGCGATCGAAGACGTCGAGCGGGCGGTCGAGGCGGGGATCCGCGGCTTCCTGATCGCCGACACCGGTCTGATGGAGATCCTCGCGGCGATGCAGCGCGAGGGCGAACTGCCACGCTCGGTCGTCTGGAAGATCTCGGCGGTCCTCGCCCCGTCAAACCCAGTGGCCTTCCGCCAACTCGTCGAGGTCGGCGGCACAACGGTGAACGTGCCCAGTGACATGAACCTGCACGAGCTCGCCGAACTGCGAGCGCTCTCGGCTGCACCGATCGACCTCTACCTCGAAGCGCCCGACTCGCTCGGCGGCGTGGTGCGAGGTCACGAGTTGGCCGAGATCGCCCTCGTGGCCGCGCCCCTCTACGCCAAGTTCGGCTTGCGCAACGCGCGCGCCGTCTATCCCGCGGGTCTGCACCTCGACGACGCAGTGGTGGGCAACGTGCGCGAGAAGGTCCGTCGCGCCCAGCTGGCCCTCGAATGGTTGGACGCCTCGGGGGTCGATCTCGTCATGTCCAAGCCCGGCGCCGAGGGCATCGGAGTGCCCGAGCCGTGAGCCTGCGCAGCGACCGCTGGGTGCGAGGCGACAACGAGGTCGCACTCGACAGTCGCGTCGCCTTGCGCATGGCCGGATCGCCGGTCACTCGCGAAGGTGGTCGCCCGCTGATCGGACTCGCCACGTCGGCGAGCGATCTCAATCCCTGCAACCAGCCCCTCGCCGCCCTCGTCGCGCCCCTGCGCGAGGGCATCGAGGCGGCGGGCGGCTTCGCACTCGAGTTCCCGGTGATCTCCCTCGGCGAGGACCTCATGAAGCCCACCGCCATGCTCTATCGCAACCTGCTCGCCATGGAGGTGGAAGAGTCGCTGCGCAGCCAGCCCCTCGACGGCGTCGTCGTGCTCGCGGCCTGTGACAAGTCCGTGCCAGGCGCCCTGATGGGGGCGTTCTCCACCAACCTGCCGGTCCTCGTTCTCGTCGCCGGCCCACGGCCCGTCGCGACCTACCAGGGACGACGGGTCGGCACCGGCACCGACCTGTGGCGTCAGTGGGACCTGCGTCGCCGCGGGGCGACCTCGGATGAGGACTGGTCCGCGTTCGAAGACGCTCTCACCCTGGGCAAAGGGACGTGCAACACCATGGGCACGGCGTCCTCGATGGGGGTGCTCGTCGAAGCCCTCGGCCTCGCCTGGCCGGGATCGACGTCGATGCCCGCGGGCGATCCGCGCCACCACGACGTCGCACGACGCGTTGGTGAGCGCATCGTCGAACTGGTCGAATCCGGCGCGAGCGCGGCGGGCCAGGTGAGCGACCGGGCGATCGCCAACGCGCTGTCGTGCCTGTGCGCGGCCGGCGGGTCCACCAACGCCGTGATCCATCTCACCGCGATGGCCGGGCGCCTCGGGCGCCGTCTCGCCCTCGACGACGTCGACGCGACCGCGCGGCGGGTGCCCGTGTTGGTCGACGTCGAGCCCTCCGGGAGCGCTTTGATGGACGACTTTGACGCGAGCGGCGGCGTGCCCACGTTGATGGCCGCGCTCGGCGACCTGCTCGCACCCGAGGTCGTCGTGGCCGACGGGCGCACGACCCGCGAGGTGCAGGTGGCCTCGGGGCCCGCGCGCGGCGTCGTGCGCGACCTCGCCGCGCCGGTGGACGGTGCCGGGGCCTTTCGCGTCGTGCGCGGCAACCTGGCCCCGGACGGGGCCCTGATCAAGCGCAGCGCGGCAACCCCCGAACTGCTGCGTCATCGGGGGCCGGCCTACGTGATCGAGGCCGATCAGGTCGACGAGCGCACGGGTCCCACCTCGAGCTGCGAACGCGACGCGGTGCTCGTCCTGCGCGGCGCGGGTCCGGTGGGCGGACCCGGCATGCCCGAGTGGGGCATGGTGCCCGTTCCCGCGCCACTGCTCGCGCAAGGGATCAGCGACATGGTGCGCGTCACCGACGCGCGCATGTCGGGAACCAGCTACGGAACGGTCTTCTTGCACGTCGCGCCGGAGTCAGCGATCGGCGGTCCGCTCGCGCGGGTCAGAGACGGCGACGTCATCGTGGTCGACGCCGACGCCGGCCAGCTCTACGCCGAGGTCGACGCGCCCGAGTGGGACGCGCGAGACGTCGCGGCGCCCGCCTTTGACGAGCGTGGCTACGTGTCGCTGTATCGACGCCACGTGACCCAGGCGCCCCTGGGCTGTGATTTTGATTTCTTGGCTCAACCGACCGGCGTGGATCCGTCGCTCGATGAGCCGGTGGTGGGCAGGTCTTGAGGAGTTATCCGCAAGAACCAGGGTTCATGGTGAATCTTGGGGGACGAAGGGAGAATCACCAGTGAAGAAATTTAGGACCAGGGGGGTCGGAGCGGTCGCCGCCGCGCTGCTCGCCGGCTCGTTCTACGCCGCGCTGCCCGCGTCGGCCAGCGCCAAGGTGACCTTGACGCTCTGGCAGAACTACGGCACCGAGCAGAACGCGGTCGCGACCAACAATCTCGTCAAGGCCTTCGAGAAGGCGAACCCGAACATCACCATCAAGGTGGTCGCTCAGCCGGCGTCGAACTACTTCGCTCTCTTGCAAGCGGCGTCGATCTCGCACAACGGGCCGGACCTCGCCGTGATGTGGACGGGACTCTATGACCTGCAGTACTCGAGCTTTCTGACCAACCTGAAGGGCAATGTGCCCGCGGCGGACCTCGCCAAGATCGGCGGGCTGCAGTGGGAGTCGCCGAACTTCAACGCGGCCAACGGCCCTCTCGTGATGCCGCTCGAGACGCAGTTCTACATCGGCTTCTACAACAAGGCCCTCTTCAAGCGAGCCGGCATCACCAGCGTGCCGACCACGTGGAGCCAACTGTCCAGCGCCTGCACCAAGCTC
>DATIVP010000109.1:0-1985 GCA_035465755.1 Acidimicrobiales bacterium
GGTGGCTCGGTCCTGTGGGACAACCACTTCACCGGCGAAGTCATGGCGAACTGGACGCGCGGCACGGCGAGCGTGACGATTCGCGCGGCCGGGCCCCTGGGTCGCCACCTGATCCAGGTCGGAGACGGTATCGGCGTGCTCTACATGAACATCATCCAGTCCCCGGTGCCCTACGCCAACGGCGATTCGGCGACGTTCACCACGACCAAGGGCAATCTCAACCTCACGCCCTCCATCGTCTGGCCGACCAAGGTCACCCCGACCCTTGACCAGGTGACGACGCTCTCCAACGCGGGTCTCGACCCGGCCAGCACAGCGGTCGCCACGCTCTCGAGCGCGAGCGGTCCGGTGCTCTCTAAGACGAACGTCTCGGTGACGGGTCTTAGCGGCACCGGCACGGACCAGTTGGTCTGGTCGACGGTCGTCGGCAGCCGGGTGAACTGCCCGACGTCGTCGTGCTGGGCGTTCCAGTCGGTCAACCTGGGCTCGGCCCCGGTCGTCAACGGCGCCCTCAGCGCGTCGGTCACCATCCCGGACGGACTCGGCGGCTGGCACGTGATCCAGGTCGTGAACGGCTCGAAGATCGAGGCCCAGGTGCCCTTCTACGTCAAGGAGAGCATCGTTCCCTTCTATGACAAGGCGGGCAAGCTCCTCAGCATGGGCATCGCCACCTCGACCAAGTCCACCAGCGCCGACGCGCTCGCGGCGGGTCAGTCCGGCGTGGGGACCTATCGCTTCAAGGAGGGCCAAGAGCTCACGATCAGTCTGAAGGGCGTGGGCTGGACCCAGCTCGACAACACCCTGGCGGTTGACTACGACAACAGCTTCATCGGTTACGGTTGCGGCTTCAACTCCCAGGGCTACACGGTGATCCACCTCTTCGCCACGGGCGGAGTGGGCACGCACATCATCGACCTCTACCCCCAGCTCTACACGAACCAGCCGTCTTTCTCGAACACCCCCTACGGGATGCTGCCCGTGCTGAGCTACTCACGCGACTTCCCGGGCCTGGCGCTCGGCTACCAGGTGCCGTCGTTCCGCTTCGCGATCACCATCGTGAAGTAACCCTCGCCTCCCAGCGCACGAACGCCCGCCCCTTAGGGGGCGGGCGTTCGCGTGGACCAGGCGCGTTCGCCGAGCAGGCACAAGACGCTCGGCAGCACCAGGGCCCGCACGAGAACCGCGTCGATGACGACGCCCGCGGCGAGGCCGACGCCCAGCTCCTGGAGGCCGGCCACGTGCCCGATGACGAGACCCACCAGGGCCGCCACCATCACCGCGGCGGCGCCCGTGACGACCGGACCGGTGGCGGTCAGCGCCGCGGCGACGCCCTCGCGCCCGATCGCGCCGCGCCGACGTGCCTCGCGCACCGCGCCGACGACGAAGACCTCGTAGTCCATGGAGAGGCCGAAGAGGACCGCGAAGAGAAAGACCGGCACCCAGGACTCGATGGCCTCGACGCGATAGGTGCCGAGCCACGAGGAGAGGACGCCGTAGCGAAAGACCGCGACGAGCACCCCGAGGGCGCTCGCCACCGAGGCCAGATCGAGGAGGATCGCGAGCAGGGCGATGGGCAGTCCGAAGGCGGCGAGCAGGATCAGCCCGGCGAGCACCAGCGCGCCGGCGATCACCCAGGGCAGTGAACGCCCCAGGCGCGTCACGAAGTCGTGGGCCTGGGCCGGGGCGCCGCCCACCGCGACCGATGAACCGGAGGGAAAGTGCGCCGCGGGGACCCTCGCGCGGATCTCGTCGACGAGGCGGCTCGTCGCGGCGCTCGCGAAGTCCTCGCGGGTGACGACGATGACGCGCGAGTAGCGCCCGGTGGCGTCGACGTAGGGGCGCTTCTCGCCCTCGGCGACGATGGTCACGTCGGCGAGTCCCAGGATCGACGCCGCCAGGCGATTGCGCGCGGCGAGCAGAGCGGGGGCGTTGGCACCGCCGGGGCGGCCGCCGTCGAGGACGATCTCGACGGGTGCGACGACCCC
>DATIVP010000110.1:0-8911 GCA_035465755.1 Acidimicrobiales bacterium
CGACCATCGAACGGGCCCTGCCGGCCCTCGGATTCACCGGCGTGGCCCACGTGCGCACCGGCAAGACCTTCCGCTTCGGGGTCGAGGCCGAGGACGAGTCGGCGGCCCTGGCCACCGCGCGCTCGCTCGCCGAGCGGTTGCTGTCGAATCCCGTGATCGAACGGGCGGTCGCCCGACTCGAGGCCTGATGCGCGTCGGCGTCGTGATCTTTCCGGGCTCGAACTGCGAGTACGACGCGGCCTCGGCGATGGAGGAGCTGGGCGCGACGTCCGAGTTCGTCTGGCACACCGCGACCGACCTGTCGCACCTGGACGGCGTCATCTTGCCCGGAGGATTCGCCCACGGCGACTATCTGCGCCCGGGCGCGCTGGCGCGCTTCTCGCCGGTCATGGGCGCGATCGCCGAGTTCGCGGGCCGCGGCGGCGCGGTGCTCGGCATCTGCAACGGCTTCCAGGTCCTGACCGAGGCGGGACTGCTGCCGGGCGCGCTGGTCAAGAACAAGGGTCTCACCTTCCTCTCGATGCCGACGACGCTGATCGTCTCCTCGACGCGCTCGGTTCTCACGCGCGCGGCGAGCGTCGGCCAGGAATTGGTGATCCCGATCAACCACTTCTCGGGTGCCTACACCTGCGATGACGCGACCTACGCGTCCCTCATCGAGAACGACCAGATCGTCCTGCGCTATCGGGACAACCCCAATGGCTCGCGAGACGACATCGCGGGGATCTCGAACGTCGCCGGCAACGTGGTCGGCCTCATGCCCCACCCGGAGCGGGCGATGTCGACCCTGCTCGGCAGCGCCGACGGGCGGGTCCTGCTGGAGGGATTCGTGTCGGCTCTCGCCGAGAGCGCCGCGCTGTCAGTGAATTAGGCGCGCGTGCGGGCGATGCCCGAGCGCTTCAGCACGTCAGCCGAGACGCCCAATTCGCGAAATGCGCTGTAGCCAATTCCGTTGCGCTTGGCGTAGGTCTTGGCGACCTTGATGAATTCCTTCTCGAGGCTGGTCAAGTCCACGCGCGTCGTGAGGCGGTCGCGCTCGGTTGCCAGGTCGAATCGCTTCTGGGTCAATTCGAGACGGCGAATCGGCGCCGCGTTGACGATTTCCTTGTCGATGCGTGCGATTTGCATGGAGATCGACTCGGGTGTGCGCTTGCGCCCGCGGCGGCCCTTACCGGCGGCAATTGCGTCAAGGTAGCGGCTAACGATTCTCGATTCGCTGCGTCCCTGCGCCAGTTTTGCCTTGTGGTCATCGCTCATCGTGCGCTTCGCGACCTTCTTGACGGCGGGCTTCTTGGTGGCGGTGGCCATAAGGTTCTCCAGACTTCTACGGTACGTACCCAGTGTAGTGACTCATAGAATACTCACGCCAGATTGTGAAAACGTTAAGAGCCAAATCAATTTAGACAACTTGCGTAGAACGTTGTTCGGCGTGACCCCGACCTCAACCACAGCCCTTATCGGGCATCAGAAATATTGAAACTGAATATGGTTACTCTGGGGAGCCTCTAGACCGGTGTCCGCGCGACTCTCGTCGTGGAGGACCGATCATTTGTTGCGTTTGAGCAAACAAATTCTTCTCTCAAATTCGCGCCAGCCGCGCCCTGTACTTGAGAGTGAAGTCGCGCGGCGTACAAAATATCCGTACGATCACGGGAATTACGTATGCAGCGATTGGAGAAGTCCAGTGGCGGCGATAAGGCGAGTTTTCCTTGGCGTCATTGGTGTTTGAGGGCCCGCCCAGACGGCGACGTCGGGGACGACCGGTAGTTTGGTGGGGTGACTTCTGACTTGCACCGGTCGCTCGGGCTCACCGACGACGAATTCGCCGAGATCTGCCGAGTTCTCGAGCGCGAGCCCAACCACCTGGAGCTGGCCCTCTACGCAGTGATGTGGAGCGAGCACTGCTCCTACAAGTCCTCGCGCCTGCACCTGCGCCGCCTTCCCACCGCGGGCGAGCACGTCCTGGTGGGTCCGGGCGAGAACGCCGGCGTGATCGACGCCGGCGACGGGATCGCGGTGGCGATTCGCATCGAGAGCCACAACCACCCGTCGGCGATCGAGCCCTACCAGGGGGCCGCGACCGGAGTCGGGGGCATCCTGCGCGACGTCTTCACGATGGGTGCGCGGCCGCTCGCGGTGATGGACCCCCTCTTCTTCGGCGACCTCGACAGCGCCCGTCAGCGCTGGCTGGTCGAGGGCGTCGTGTCGGGCATCTCGGGATACGGCAACTCGGTGGGCGTGCCCACCATCGGTGGCGAGCTGACCTTCGACGAGCGCTACGCGGGCAATCCACTGGTGAACGTGCTGTGCTGTGGCGCCCTGCCGCGAGAGCGACTCGTGCTGGGCGTCGCCTCGGGCCTGGGCAACCTTGCCGTCTTGCTGGGATCGACCACGGGTCGCGACGGAATCGGCGGCGTGTCGGTGCTCGCCTCGGCCGGCTTCTCGGAGGAGGGCGCGGACGACGCGAAGCGACCGAGCGTCCAGGTGGGCGATCCCTACGAGGAGAAGCGCCTCATCGAGGCCTGCCTCGAGCTGCTCGACTCGGGTCTCGTGGTCGGCATCCAGGACCTGGGCGGGGCGGGGCTGGTCTGTGCGACGAGCGAGACGGCCGCACGCGGCGGCGTCGGCATGGACGTCGACGTGACCGCTGTTCCCTTGCGCGAGCTCGGCATGGAGCCATTCGAGGTCATGACCTCCGAGAGCCAGGAGCGCATGCTCGCCATCATCACCCCCGAGAACTGGGAGGCGGTGGCGGCGCTGTGCGCGAAGTGGGAGGTGCGCGCGACGATCGTCGGCAAGGTCACCGCCCCCGAGGTCGACGAGCACGGCCGCGAGGTCGGACTGCTGCGCGTGCGCGACGGCTTCGACGGCGAGGTCCTCGCGACGGTGCCGGCCAAGTCCCTGGCCGATGAGGCCCCCCTCTACGATCGCCCTCGTCAGCGTCCGGCCGGACTCGACGCCGTCCTCGCCGACGATCCGACCGACGACGAGTCCCTGGAGGGAGCCGCGCAGGACCTGCTCGCCATGCTGGTGGATCCCGCGTGGGTCTATCAGCAATACGACTCGCAGCTCTTCCTCAACACGGTCGTGGGCCCGGGCCGCGACGCGGCACTGCTGCGCCTCGCGGGGCCGGGGCTGCCCGCCTCGCAGCGCGGCATCGCGCTCTCGACGGACTCGAACCCCCACTGGTGCGAGCTCGACCCGCGCTTGGGCACGGCCCTCACGGTGGCCGAGAGCGTGGCGAACCTCGCCTGCGTCGGCGCCACGGCGAAGGCCGTCGTGAACTGCCTGAACTTTGGCAACCCCGAGCACCCCGAGGTGATGTGGCAGCTCTCCGAGGCGATCGACGGCATGGCCGAGGCCTGCAACGACCTGCACCTGCCCGTCGTTGGCGGCAACGTCTCGCTCTACAACGAGAGTGCGGGCACGGACATCTTCCCCACGCCGGTCGTGGGCCTGCTCGGCGTCGTCGACTCCCTCGTGGCGCCGCCGCCGGGCTGGAGCTGGCGCGCGGGCGACACGGTGGTCCTCGTGGGCACGCGCGTCGCGCGCGGCCCCCACTCGTTCCCCCTGGCCGGCAGCCGCTGGGCGGTGGCGCGCGGTCGGCGCGGCGGGCGCCTCGCGCCCTTTGACGCGGCCGACTTCGCCGCGACAGCGGCCTTCGTCGCGGGCGAGGTGGCGAACGTCTGCGCCGGGAATCCGAGTGACGTGACCGCGGTGCACGACGTGGGCGGCGGCGGACTCGGCGGTGCGCTCGGCGAGATGGTGGCTGCCACCGGACTCGGCGTGGAGGTGGCCAGCCTGGCCGGCCCCGGTGAGCTCTTCAGCGAGTTTGCGGGCCGCTTCGTGCTCGCGAGCAGCGACCCCGCCGCGCTGCTCGCGCGAGCTGTCGCCGCCGGCGTGGACGCGGTGGCCCTCGGCGTGGTGGGTGGCGACGAGCTGGTGCTGGACGATGTGCGCCTGCCGGTCGCCTCCATCGCACACGCCTACCGGCACGCGTTGCCCGACGCGCTCGAGCTGCGCGAATGGACCGCGCCGGTCCTCTGACGCGGGCCTGGTCGCGGCGATACCATCACGAGAGGTCCGGTACGACGTGTGCCACGGCCCAGCGCGGCCGCGACGCTCGTCTGTCGTTCGATGTCGACGAGGAGGGGTGTATGGCGCTGTTTGACAAGGTGAAGAGCCAGGCCGCGGGACTGGCCCAGAAGGCCCAGGAGGCGGGCAAGGCCGGCCAGGCCAAGATTGACGAGGTCCAGGCCCGGCGCAAGAACGACGCGAACCTGCGCGAGCTCGGTGCGGCGTACTTCGCGACGCGCCAGGGTCGTGCCGACGCGGACACGCCGGCGACGATCGAGCGCCTGATCGGCGAGATCGCTGCCTACGAGGCCGACGGCGGTAGCACGACGCCCAGTGACGACGCCGACGAGTAGCTAGCGGCCGACCGCCGCGCGCATCTCGTCGAGGATCTCGTCGGGCACGTAGAGGTCGCCGTACTGGCCGAGGCCGAGCGAGACGTGCTCTTTGTAGACGCCGTGATAGTCCGAGCCCCCCGTGGGGATGAGCCCGGCGTCGCGCGCGAGCTTGACCATCAGCGACCTGGTCCGCGACTTGGTGCCGCCGTAGTAGGCCTCGACCCCGTGCATCCCTCGCTCGCGCAGCGAGGCGAGGATCCGCGGCATCGTCGCGGCCACCTCGGCGTCGTCGAGTCGATCGAGGTAGTTCACCAGTGGGTGCGCGACGGAGAAGAAGACGTGCGCGTCGCGCGCGGCCTCGACGAACTCCTCCAACGGCATCGAGGTCTTGGGCACGTAGCTGCGTCCCTCGCTGCCGAGCCAGTCGGCGAAGACCCGCCGCCAGTTCTCGTCGGTGTGCACACCGACGGTCTCGGGGTGCAGGTCGAACATCGCCTGGGCGAAGTGGGGCCGGCCGATCGAGTGGATCGAGCGGGCCAGTCCCGTCAGGTACTCGATGGAGAGCTTGTCGAAGCCGAACTGGCGCAACTGGGCGATCAGCAGCTTGTTGCGCACGTCGCGGTCATGTCGCAGCGAGGCCAGCTTCATCTGGAAGGGGTGATCGTGGGCGAGGGGAACGAAGTAGGCCAGGACGTGGATGTTGCGCGGGCCGATCGATCCGTCGCGCTGGACCTTGGGGAAGTAGTTGTCGCGCAACGAGACTTCCACCCCGGTCACGTACTCGAGGTCAAAGCGCGCGCAGGCCGCCGCCATCTCGGCGTGGCTCGCCGTGGTGTCGTGGTCGGTTAAGGCGATCGCCGACAGTCCTACCCGCTTGGCGGCCCGGGCGAGCTCGGCCGGAGTGTCCGATCCGTCGGAGAACGACGAGTGGGTATGGAGATCAAGCATCAATGAAGAGTAGTAAGCCGCGGCGGGCCCGGCGGTCTGGAAGACTGGGCCGGTGCCACTCCCCGTGCCCGTAGAGTAGAGGTCGCATGAAGGAAGCCTGTGGCGTCGTAGGAATTGTGGCTGCGGGCCGGGACGTTTCCTACCTCTGCTACGACGCCCTCTACGCCCTCCAGCACCGTGGCCAAGAGTCCGCGGGCATGGCGACCTTCACGAACCACCAGATCACGGTGGTAAAGGACAACGGCCTGGTGAGCCACGTGTTCGCCGAGACCGCCCTGCGGGCCCTCAGCGGCTCGCTGGTGATCGGCCACACCCGTTACTCGACCTCGGGGTCGGCGAACTGGACCGCCGCCCAACCCGTCTACCGCTCGGCCGGCCCGTCGGGCTTCGCCCTCGCGCACAACGGCAATCTCACCAACACCACGGCACTCGCCGAGGCCGCGGGCCTCTCGGTCACTTCGATGCTCTCGGACTCGGACCTCGTGGCCGAGCTGCTCGCGCGCGAAGTGGAGTCGGGTGCCGACCTGGCCACCTCGCTCGCCCGCGTTCTCGGGCGCGCCGAGGGCGCCTTTTCCATGGTGATCCTCGAGGCCGATGCGGTGCACGCGGTGCGCGATCCCCACGGCTTTCGCCCCCTGTGCCTCGGGCGCCTCGGCACCGCGGACGCCCCTGAGGGCTGGGTCGTCGCCTCGGAGTCGCCGGCCCTCGACGTCGTCGGCGCGGCGTTCGTGCGCGAGATCCTCCCGGGCGAGATGGTCACGATCACCAGCGAGGGCGTGACCTCGCGCCAGCTCCTCGAGCGCGCGGGCGGCGCCGAAAAGCTCTGCATCTTCGAGTTCGTCTACTTCGCGCGCCCGGACACGTATCTCATGGGACATCAGGTGCACACCACCCGTCGGCGCATGGGCGAGCTGCTCGCCGGACAGTCGCCGGTCGCCGCCGACATCGTGATGGGCGTACCCGACTCGGGCGTGCCCGCGGCCGAGGGCTACGCCAAGGCCTCGGGGATCCCCTTTGGCTACGGGTTGGTGAAGAACCGCTACATCGGGCGCACCTTCATCGCCCCGACCCAGAACCAGCGCGCCGCCGGAGTGCGCCGCAAGCTCAACCCCCTGCGTGAGAACATCGCCGGCCAGCGCCTCATCGTGGTGGATGACTCGATCGTGCGCGGCACGACCACGCGCGCCCTGGTTGGGATGTTGCGCGACGCGGGCGCGGCCGAGGTTCACCTGCGCATCTCCTCGCCTCCGTTCATGTGGCCCTGCTTCTACGGCATCGACACGCCCACGCGCGACGACCTGCTCGCGGCGAATCACTCGGTCGCCGAGATGACCGAGTACATCGGTTGCGACTCGCTCGAGTTCATCTCGCTGGCCAACCTGCGCGGGGCGATCGGACTCGTCGACGAGTGCTGTGACGCCTGTCTGACCGGCCACTACCCGGCCCCGACCCCCGTGGCGATCGGTCGCGCCGGACGCTGGTGAGCCGCCTCCTCGACGTCGCCGGCGGCCTCACCTACGACCAGGCGGGGGTCTCCATCGCCGCGGGCGACGAGTCCGTGGCGCGCATCCGCGCCTCCGTCGCCTCCACCACGCGTCCCGAGGTTCTGGGCGGCATCGGGGGATTCGGTGGCCTCTTCGCGTTGGGTCGCTACGAGGCGCCGGTGCTCGTGGCCTCGGCCGACGGCGTGGGCACCAAGCTCGAGATCGCCCGGCGCACCGGGCGCTACGACACCGTGGGCATCGACCTCGTGGCGATGCTGGTCGACGACCTCGTCTGCGTGGGGGCCGAGCCCCTCTTCCTGCTCGACTACGTGGCGGTCGGCCGTCTCGAGCCCGCGCGACTGGCCGAGCTCGTCGACGGGGTGGCCGCGGGCTGTCGCGCGGCGGGCGTGGCCCTGCTCGGTGGCGAGACCGCCGAACACGGCGGCGTGATGGCCCCCGACGATCTCGACCTGGCCGGATTCGCGGTGGGCGTACTCGAACGCGGCCACGAGCTCGGGCCCGAGCGCGTGCGCGACGGCGACGTGCTGGTCGGACTGCACTCGCCCGGTCTTCGCTCCAACGGTTACTCGCTCGCGCGCGCGGTGCTCGCCCCCGACGGCGCGGACCTCGACGCCCCGGCCTGGACCGGCGCGTCGTCGAGCCTCGCCGAGGAGCTGCTGCGCCCGTCGGTGATCTACTCGCCGGCGATCGTCGCCCTGTTGGGCGAGCTCGGCGCGTCGGTGCACGCCCTGGCCCACATCACCGGCGGCGGCATCACCGGCAACGTGGCGCGCGTCCTACCCGAGGGTCTCGAGGCGGTCATCGACATGGCGAGCTTCGAGACGCCCGAGATCTTCTTCGAGATCCAGCGCCGCGGCGCCGTCGCGGCCGCGGAGATGACGAAGGTCTTCAACTGCGGTCTCGGCATGGTGATCGCCCTCGACGCGGCCGCGGCCGACGAGGCCCTCGCGGCCCTGGACGTGCACGACGCGCGCGTCGTCGGCGCGGTTCGCCCCGGTTCGTCCTCGGTGGTGCTCTCGTGAGTGCGAGGGAGCGGGTGCGCGAGCACCTCCTCGCCCACTCGGTGCGGCGCGGGGACTTCGTGCTGAAGTCCGGCAAGCGCTCGAGCTGGTTCATCGACTCCAAGCAGACGATCCTCGCGCCCGAGGTGATGGAGGACCTGGCCACGCTGATGCTCGAGCGCATCCCCGATGACGCCACGGCCATCGGTGGCCTCACCATGGGGGCCGACGGCGCGAGCTTCGTCACCGCCGCCGTCGCCGCGACGCGCGGACGCTACCTGCGCGCCTTCTCCGTGCGCAAAGAGGTGAAGGACCACGGCGCGGGCGGGCGCATCGCCGGGTGCTTAGAGCCCGGCGATCGCGTGGTGATCACCGAGGACACGACCAGTCGCGGCACCAGCTTGCTCGAAGCCGTGCGCGTGGTGCGCGAGTTCGGCGCGACGCCGGTGCTGGTCCTCGCCGTGGTCGATCGCGGAGGCAGTGCCGCGGGCCTCGCGGCGAGCGAGGGCGTGGCCTTCGACGCGCTCTTCAGCGCCGCCGACCTGGGATTTGCCTACGACGTGGGCTCCTGAGCGAGGACGTCGAGCAGGCGAGCCCGCCAGGCGTAGAGGTCGGGGTAGTTCTCGTGGGGCGTGTGGCCAAAGCGCAGGACGAGCGCGTCGAGGCCGGGGACGACGCTGATCATCTGGCCTTCGTAGCCGCTCGCCCAGTAGGTGCCGTACTCGTCGCCGGTCACCCACCACTGCCAGGAGTAGAAGTGCCCGCTCTCCTCGTCGTAGCTCAGGGGGACCTGGGCGGTGCCGATCCAGTCACGCGAGACGAGCTGGCGATCCGCGAAGCGACCACCACGCAGGTAGCACAGGCCGAACTTCGCGAAGTCGCGCGCGGTGGCATGTACGTAGCTCGAGGCGACGAACGTGCCGGCGGCGTCGAAGCCCGGCGAGGCGCTCGTCATCGCCAGCGGCGAGAAGATCGCCTCGTCGAGGAAGGCCCGGTAGGCGTCGTGGCGACCCACGACGTCGGCGACGATGCCCGAGAGGATGTT
>DATIVP010000111.1:0-2149 GCA_035465755.1 Acidimicrobiales bacterium
GGCGATACTCGCCGCTCACGAGGCGGCGGTGCGCGCGCGAGAGCTGCTCTATCGCGACCCGGCGACGGGGCTGTTCGTGCTCAGCGTGCTCGCCCACCTCGAGCGCGGCTCGTGCTGCGCGCGGGGCTGTCGCCACTGCCCCTACGTCGAGCACTAGGCGATCGCGAGCGCCTCGTCGAACTGTCCGAGGTGGTGGCGATCCACGTTCACCATGACGAAGATGACGATCGCCGCGACACCCAGGACCAGGGCGCCGAAGCGAAAGGCCACGTCGAAGCCGTGAACCTCGGCCAGCAGGTGGTCGAGGCGTGCGCTTCCTACCGGCTCCGAGTGGCTGGTGAGGTAGGCGCCGTAGGCGCTCGCGCTCGAGACGGCGATCGTGTTCTGGATCGCGGTGCCGAAGGATCCGCCCAGCTGCTGGGCCGTCGAGAGCACGGCCGACGCCGCGCCGGTGTCGCGAGGGGCCACGTTGAAGAGAGCCATGGACGACAGGCTGACGAAGACGAACCCGAGCCCGAGACTCGCCACCACCATCGCCGGCATGACGTGCACGACGTACCCGCTGGTCGGGGTCACGTAGGAGAGGAACCACAGTCCCGCCGCCGCCATCAGTGCACCCACCGTGGCCAAGGGGCGCGGGCCGAGTCGCGGCAGCAGCTGGCTCGCCGTCACCGCCGAGATGATGACGCCCACCGAGAACGGCATGAAGACGAGTCCGGTCTTGACCGCCGAGTAGTGGTGGACCGCCTGGAAGTAGAAGGTCATGAAGAGGACCATGCCCATGAGGGCCATCGCCACGAGGATCTGAGCGAGGAACGATCCCCCGCGCACTCGGTCGGTCAGCAGTCGCAACGGCAAGAGGGGTTCACGCCGGCGCGCCTCGATCACGAAGAACAGTCCCAAGAGCACGGCGCCCACGGCGATGAAGGGCCAGGCCCCGCTCGCGCCCCACCCGTCGGTCGACGCCTTGAAGACGCCGTAGACCACGCTCACCATACCGGCGGTCGCCGAGAGGGCCCCGGGCACGTCGTAGTGCGGGTGTCCCTCGACCTTGGACTCGTGGATGTTCGGTGCGGCGAGGAGAAGGGCGACGACCGCCAGCGGGGTGTTGACGAAGAGGCACCATCGCCACGAGAAGTACTGGGTCAAGAGCCCGCCGGCGATCAGACCGATCGCCGCGCCGACGCCCGAGAGCGCGCCGTAGACGCCAAAGGCGCGAGCGCGCTCGCGCGAATCGGTGAATGTCACCGAGATCAGCGAGAGCGCCGCGGGAGCGAGCAAGGCCCCAAAGACGCCCTGCAGCGCCCGGGCCGAGTAGAGCATCGCCTGGTTCTGGGCGAAGCCGCCGAGCAGCGAGGCGCCCGCGAAACCGGCGAGCCCCGTCATGAAGGCCTTCTTGCGGCCCATGTAGTCGCCGATGCGCCCACCGAGCAGCAAGAAACCACCGAAGGTGAGCGTGTAGGCGGTCACCGCCCACTGGTAGTCCTTCGGTGCGATGTTAAGTCCGCCCATCGAAGCCGGCAGCGCCGCGTGCGGCAGGGCGATGTTGACGATGGAGGCGTCGAGCACGACCATCAGCTGGGCGATGGCGATCACGAACAGCGCGTACCAGCGCCGCGGGTCCGCGCCAGCGGGCGTCGTCTTCTCACTGGCTGTTGACATGGATGGACCCCCCTGCCAAGTATTACCGGTCGGATGCGTCAGGTCGCGCACATCGCGACAGGTGACCACAAATGGACGAGAGGTCCTAGAGGAAGGCCTCGAGGGGGGTGTAGCCCAGACCGTGCGCCTCGGCGACGGGGCCGTAGGTGATCGACCCGTTGACGACGTTCACGCCCTCGGCGAGCGCGGCGTCGGCCGCCACCGCGTCGCGCCAGCCCTTGTTGGCCAGTTCGAGCGTGTATGGCAACGTGGCGTTGGCCAGCGCGTAGGTCGACGTGTTGGGCACCGCGCCGGGCATGTTGGCCACGCAGTAGAAGATCGAACCGTTGACCTCAAAGACCGGGTCCGAGTGGGTCGTGGGCCGCGTCGCCTCGAAGCACCCGCCCTGGTCGACCGCGATGTCGACGAGCACCGAGCCCGCCTTCATCTGGCTAACGAGGTCGTTGCTCACGAGCTTGGGGGCCTTGGCGCCCACGACGAGCACCGC